>CALHVK010000045.1 GCA_938039195.1 uncultured Carnobacteriaceae bacterium | reverse complement strand
ACTGGTAAGTTTCTGATCTAACTCCATCACCACCATTGATAACACGGGAAACAGTTTTTGGAGAGACCCCTGAAATGCGCGCAATATCATAAATTGTATATTTTTTCTTTTCCATTTCTACTCCTCAAATATGCTTTTCTTAATTATAATTCATAAAAGATATCTAAGCCATAAAAATAAATATTTATATTCTTGTAGAAACAATTATCTCTTCTTTCCATTTATCTATGTTAAATAAAATATTTCCTTCTTTAAATCCTAATTTTTCAAGCTTTCTCTTTGCTATTACTTGAATCGCAGAATATAAAAATGGACGGCCAAACAATTCAATCCTCTCCGATTCTTCCTGATGATTTGTCTCTCGGATTATTTGAATAATGTATTGTATATAACAATCAATAATGGGAACTAATTTTTCTCTAGTTAACACATTTAAAAGCAGTTGTTCATTTGATAAACGGAATGCCCATACCATATCACATAGATTGTAAAGTGTATAAATACGATATTCTTCTTTCAAACAATTTTCGTTATAACATTGAATTTTTCCATTTTCAATATCTATTTTAAATATTTTCATCCCTTAACATCCCTTAACACACCTTCAATCATCCTCTTTTAGAATAATTTTTCATCACTAAATAATTACAATTTCAAAAAGGGCAAGATTTCTTGCCCTTAATTTATATTAACTAATCTCTTCAACATAAATGACGCCTGGAAGATTAGAAAGTTCTTCCATAAGTCGAAGATGTTCAAAGCTTCCAGCTAATTCTAACGTTACAAAAGAAGCAATTTTCTTCTCTGGTACATCGAAATACTGGATTCGACTTTGGTTCACTTCACCGAATGCAGTCCTTGAGTCAGTAATTCGAATTCGATTTTCTGCACAATAGACTAATACACGATTATAGGCTTCCGTAGAATTGACTACAATATAGAGTTCAATTACTCGAGAGCGTTTTTGTAGATACATCTTTAACGGTTGAAACATGGATATCACGCCCCAAATAGAAACGGCTGCTAAAATTGCTCCCTTATAAAAGCCTACTCCAATTGCGAGTCCTATTCCTGCAGAGCCCCAAATACCAGCGGCTGTGGTTAGTCCTGTAACCTTTTTCTTTTCTGTGACAAGGATCGTCCCTGCCCCTAAGAAACCAACTCCCGAAACAACCTGTGCTCCTAATCTGGTCGGATCTCCGGTCCCAAACTTATATGAAACAAATTCATTAGTCATCATGATTAAACATGCCGCAACACAAACGACACTATGCGTTCTAATTCCTGCTGGTTGCGATTTACTACCTCGCTCCATGCCGATAACCATTCCGGCTATCAAAGACAATGCAATTCGGATAAAAATATCTGTATTCGTTAATTCAATACCTGATGTAACCATAATTATTTTCTAGTTGTTTTGCCACGTCTTTGTGTGAAGTAAAGTACTGCTGAAGAAATAATCATCAATACAATTGTATATACAAAGACAAGTGCTTGTGCATTTGATGTTGCTGTTTCATCACCAGCTGAACGGATAGTAATACCTAAAGGTTGAGCTAATGGATGATACAAGAATACAGATAAGTCGAAGTCTGTTAATAGAGAGTTAAAGTTAAGCGCAATAACTGAAAGTACTACCGGTAAAATAAACGGAATAATAACCTTCATCATTGTATAAAACGGAGACGCTCCCATACTACGAGCTGCATCTTCCATCTCATCATCAACACTAAACAAAATAGCACGAACCATACGATAAGAGAATGGAATCTTCACAATAATATATCCAATTAATAGAATTACTAGCGTTCCTACTAAAATGAAATTAAATACAAGTGGTTGTGGTTGATTAAATGTAAATAGCAAACTAATTGCTAATAAAGTATTTGGTAATAACCAAGGTAATAACGCACCATATTCAAATAAGGAGTCAAAGCGAGCTTTATGTTTACGAACCACACGTGCAAATACAACGGCAAGAACTGTCGCAGTGATAGCAGCAAGACTGGCATATACAAAGCTGACTAAGAATGGTGAGAACGCAACACTATTAGTCAAGAACTGATGATAGTTTTCTAGAGTAAAGTTAGCTAATGACAAGTTACCTGTTTGAATCGCCACTGGATCAGTGAATGAGTACAAGACAATGAAAATCAAAGGTAACATGAACACTACGAATAAAGCGTATGCCACGATATGCGCAATGATATTCCATGGTTTTGAAGTAATCTTTTGTTTCTTTAAAGGTGCTTTTGTTTTAGAAATTGAAATATAATTTCCACCTTTTTCAATCTTATTCATGATACTTAATAAGATTGTTGTTGCAACCCCTAGGACAATCGCAAGTAACGCAGCAAGGTCACGAGAGTTCCCCATCCCTGCAAAAGTGATAATCATCGGGTTAATTGTTTGGAATTGTTTACCCCCTACAATCATTGGAGCCGCAACTGCTGATAGCCCGCTTAAGAAAATCATAATTGTTAAGGCAAATAATGTTGGCGTTAATGTTGGTAAAACAATTTTTCTGAATACGGTAAATGGTTTTGCTCCCATATTACGCGCTGCTTCAATAGTATGATAATCGACACCACGAATGGTATTTGTTAAGAACAATGTATGGTTGGCTGTACCTGAGAAGGTCATAATGAATAATACAGCACCATATCCCACAAACCAGTTTGGATCAAGGTTTGGTAGGAAGTTTTGAAGAATTCTTGTAATCATTCCATAAGGGCCGTATACGAATTTATACCCTGTTGCAAGAACCACACCACCATAAATTAAAGATGTCATATATCCAAGTTTTAAGATCTTGGCACCTTTAATATCGAAGTATTCTGTGAACAACACACAAAGAAGACCGACTACGTTAACTGTAACAATTAACGATAATGCTAGTTTAAAACTGTTCATAATACTTTGAATTGCACGTGGTGATTTAAGTACACGATTAACAGCATCTAGCGAGAATTGTCCATCTTTGACAAACACACTTAATACCAAATCAATATTTGGATAAATAATAAACGTTACGAGGAACCAGATTAGCCCTATACGAATGAGCCAATCTTTCCAATTTAACTTATGACGCATGTTGTACCTCCCTAATATTGCACGACATCTGAAGGTGTAATATAAAGTTCCACATTTTCCCCTACAGATTTGATTGCAAATTGACTATCAATACGTGTAACGTTAACAACCTGATGGTCTGACACTTGAACAGTGTAACGAACTGTTACACCTGAAAATTCTGTATCAATAATTGTTCCTTTTAGAACAATATCGTCTTCTGTTTCACGTCTGAAACGAATTTTTTCTAAACGAATATATCCTTTTTTATCTTCTAAAGGAATGTTTGGATTGCTTTCTAAAATCTCATGAACTGTTTCTTCAGAAAGGACGTTAATATCTCCGATAAAATCACAAACAAATTCTGTTTTAGATTGATGGTAAATTTCAGGAGGTGTTCCCACTTGTTCGATGAAACCATTGTTAAATACAGCAATTCTATCTGATAATGTCAATGCCTCTTCTTGGTCGTGTGTAACATACAATGTTGTAATTCCTAAATCTTTTTGTAGACGTTTCAATTCTTTTCTTAGGTCTACACGTAATTTAGCATCCAAGTTAGAGAGCGGTTCGTCAAGACAGAGAATTTTTGGTTCTAATACTAATGCACGGGCTAGCGCCACACGTTGTTGTTGCCCTCCGGATAATTCAGATACATTACGTTGCAATTGTTGGTCAGAAATTTTAATTTTTGCTGCTACCGCTGCAACTTTTGCTTTAATCACATCTGGAGCTACTTTCTTCACTTTCAAACCAAACGCAATATTATCAAAAACCGTCATTGTTGGGAATAATGCATAAGATTGGAACACAATTCCGATTCCACGTTTTTCAGGTTCTAATTTAGTAACATCCTTACCATTTACTTCAATACGACCTGCTGATGGATCTAAGAACCCTACTAATGCACGTAAAGTTGTTGATTTTCCGCATCCTGAAGGTCCTAAGAATGTAAAGAACTCCCCTTCGTTAATTTCTAAATTCAAATTGTCAATCGCAATAAAATCACCGTATTTAATTTGAATGTTATCAAATTTAATCATATCGTTTACTCCTTTGTGTTATCTTAAAAAGTCTCGCGTAGACTCTTTCTATGGAATAGAGTAGAATCCTAGCGAGACTCTTATTGATTAATTCAACATTTAATACTATTTAACGTATTCTAATTCAGCTTTTTCAACCCATTGGTCTAAGTATTTACCAACAACTTCCCAGTTAATATCTTGTGGTTTAAGTTGGTCAACAAATTTCTTAGTTGCTTCTGGTAATTCTTTTACAGCATCTTTATTCGCTGGAATAGAACCGAATTTTTGGCTGTATTCAGCTTGGATGTCTGCTTGACCGAACCAGTTGATGAATTCTTTTGCTAATGCTTGTTTCTTACTTGTGTTAAGAATCATTGTTTGTTCAGTTACGAATGGAACCCCGATTTCAGGTGACATTACTTTGAATTCAACATTTTGTTCTTTTTGTCCGACTAACGCTCCAGAACCCCAAATCATACCGTATTGGATTGGGCTTTCTTTATCTAACACTTTAACAACTGTGCTTTCACCTTTTTGAAGAGTATAGGCATTTGCAAAGTATTCTTTTGCAACTTCCCATCCTTTTTCTGATACGCCTAAATCTCCTTTTTCATCAAGGTAACGAACTAAGATACTTGCGTAAATCGCACGTCCTGTTCCTCCAGTTAATCCATAGATAGAATATTGACCTTTATATTTTTCTGCTAATTCAGTCCAGTCTTTAGGCATTTCTTTAACTTCTGGATTTCCAATCAATACTAAAGGTTGAACGATAACTGGGTTATAGTATCCATCTTTATCGGCTAATGATGCATCAATCTTGTTAAGCCATTCTGGTTTGAATTGAGCTAGAAGGTTTGCATCACGAAGTTTATTTGAGTCTACAGCACCGATACCAAACACCATATCTGCTACTGAGTTATTTTTTTCAGCGATAACACGGTCAGCTAATTGCGCACCAGCGATATCCACCATACGAATGTTGAAACCAGCTTCTTTCGCTTTAGCAGTTAGCCAATCTCCACGTCCGTTTGAAACAGAGTTAGAATAAATTA
>CALHVK010000044.1 GCA_938039195.1 uncultured Carnobacteriaceae bacterium | reverse complement strand
GCTATTTTGTTGCACGCAAGAGGAAATCCGTGTATACTGCAAATTGTGTTTTCAAAAAAATTGGAGGGAAGAACATGAAGAAATTATTTTATTTATTTTTAGGGATTCTAACTGTATTCCTTATTTTGGGAGGGTTAAAGAGTCCAGTAGTATCGGCGAAAGAAGTGGCGCTTAATGTGACAAAACAAGTAGTGACACCAGCAAAATCGCCAGCAGACCAATATACAGATATTAGCGTGGAGATGAATTTTGGGATTCCGTCAACAGCCGCTAAGGGAGATACGACGGAAATTAAGTTGCCAGACAACTTGAAATTTATTGAAAATCAAACGTTTAAAATTACAAATGATGCAGGCGATGTGATTGCAGATGCGGTCATTAATCGTGATACAAAAACAATTACATTAACATACACAGATTTCGTTGAAAAACGTTCAGACATTACAGGTAATTTAAAATTTGCAGTACGTGTAGATATTACAGAACAACATGAAAACACAAAAATTCCAGTAAAATTAACAATCGACAAACAAACAAAAACAGTCGGTGAATTTAATTACGTATTTGTTCCTGGAGACTTAAGTAAAGAATTTGACAAAGTTAGTTGGGGAACAAAAACAGCAGAAGACGGAAGCATTACTCGTACGTATGAATTACGTGTGAATGCGTCAAAACAAGCATTTGCAGATGCAATCGTAACAGACCAATTGCAAACAGAAGGCATGGAATATGTTCCAACAAGTGTGAAAGTGTATAAAGGTGTCTGGAGCGAAGGAAATGACGGAAAACTTGCCTTGAAGAAGAGACAGCTTGTAACGGATAAAGAAGTAACTTTTGCAGCAGATAACAAGAGATTCACAGTGAAATTAGGCGATGTTGCTCAAGCAGATGGCTACTTAATCGAGTATCAAGTGCGTGTTCCTTATGCGCCAGCTTCAGGGGAAACATTCGTGAACTATGCACGCTTAGATGCTAATAAAACACGTATTGATGCAAAAGAATCACCATATGTTTATCAAACAGCAAGTGGTTCAGCAGATGGATACACATTTGAAATCGTCATTGATAAAAAAGGCGAAGATGGAAAAGCTTTAGCCAACGCTGAATTTGATGTCATTCGTAAAGTAACTGGTAAAACAGTTGGTAAATTAGTGACTGGAGCGGATGGTACTGCAAAAGTATCAAACTTATTACGCGATGAGTACATTATTCGTGAAACAAAAGCTCCTTCAGGTTTCCAAATGTTAGAAAACGATGTAGTTGTAAACGCGGCAGACTTTGATGCAAGTAAAGTAGCTCGTAAAACAATCGTGAATAAAGCTGAAACAACAACTACTACGACTACAACAACGACAACAACAACAACGACGGAAGCACCAACGACAGTAACAACAACAACGGAAGCACCAACGACTGTGACAACAACGACTGAGGCTC
>CALHVK010000043.1 GCA_938039195.1 uncultured Carnobacteriaceae bacterium | reverse complement strand
TAGGAAGTCCAAATTTTCGCAATCACCTGGCCTACAATACCACTAGGTTTTTTAGATTGATTAATAAGATATTGAATGAACATTTTAGATACCTCTCATTTAGGGGGATTTTTGAAAGAATATTAGATAAAATTCAAAATATGTAGATAGTAGTTCTTGTATAGTTGCTAAAATCATGGTCACAAATATATCATTTAACATTTCTTTAGGTAATGTTAAATGATATGATTTTAATTCTTCTGGGTTATTAAAATGCTTTTTATAAATTGTTTATCTTGCGATACATGCCTCAGTTGCAATCTCAGGAAACGAAAAAAGCGATTGATTTGGAAATTTAAAAGCCAGTCTCAAAAATGCGTTAATAATATTTTTCCTAGTTCCTTTAGTCATTTAATAATCTTCATAGAAACTATTATAAACTTTTTTTATGAAAAAATACTACAGTTTGTAGTGGGAGCATTATTTTTTTGAAAATTCTATACAAATAGTAAAAAAAACGGAGCTGGGAGGCTCCGTTTTTTAATCAAATTCGAGTTGTTTTGGTTTGAGGATGGCGGATAGAATCGTGAAGATAAGGGCGCCGGCAAAGGTTGGGACAATCCACTCGAGGCCGTATGTGGCTAGTGGGAAGGTGCCAATCCATGTGGCTGCGTCTCCTAGTAGGTTTCCACCTAAAAGTTGTGAGAGAGTATTGATTCCTTGTACGAGGCCGACGATTCCGGCACCGATGACTGCTCCTAGATACGTCCAATCGTATGGGATGTATTGGTCGAAGGCAGAGAAGAGAATCAATGCAATCATAATCGGGAAGATAAATGTCAACACTGGAACGGCTAAGTTGATGAGTGAATCCACCCCGACAAGTGAGATGATGAATTCCACTGCTACAGTGACAAGAATTGTTTTCTTGTAGGAGATTTTTCCTTTAGACACTTCTTCGAAATACTGACCACAAGTGGTTGTCAGTCCAATCGCAGTTGTGAGGCAGGCGAAGCAGACAGCCAGTCCCATCGCAAGTTGTCCCCATGATCCGAGTAAGTTCTTCACGATGGTTGTCAGCATTGCGGCACGTTGCGCAGTTGAATCGATGACAGTGCTCATGCTAGCTCCGCTGTATGCTAGTGTCGAGTACACTAATGCGAGTAAGATGAACGCCACGATTCCGACGCCGAACATCATTCTGAATTGGTCTTTTTTGTTTAAATACCCACGGCGCGTAATATCTTTCATCACGACTCCGGCTAAGAGGGGCGCTCCGAGGACGTCCATGGTTTGATAGCCTTCTTTAAATCCTTGTGCGAAAAGTCCAGTTCCATCCGTTGCAGCAAAGCTTGCATTTGGTTGAAGAACGGCTCCAACAAAAATCAAGAAGAGGATGAAGAGGAGAATCGGTGTTAAGTATTTTCCGATGGCATCCATAACTGAATTTTCCTTATACGTAATCCAAAGGACAATGCCGAAGAATACGAGCGAAGTAATCCATTGTGGTGCGCTTGGGAAATACGATTGTACGAAGATTTCATGCGTGGACGCTCCAGTACGTGGTACGGCAAAAATCGGCCCGATTAAAAGAACGCAGATTGCAGCAAGGGCGCTCGCAAAAAGTGGGTGAACTCTACGCCCGACGTTCAGCGCACTTCCACCAAGAGCTGCGACGACCATTACGGCAATAATCGATAATAGTGGGTCGCTAATAAGGAAGGCAAGAGTCGCAATTCCCCAGTTTTCTCCAGCTGTTACGCCGAGGTAGGGTGGGAAGATTAAGTTTCCGGCACCGAAGAAGATGGCGAACAGGGCAAATCCTATTATAATAATATCTAATAATTTCTTTTTCATTGAGTCACAGCCTAACATTAAAAAATGATTAGAAACAGTGTACCATAAACTTCACTCGAATGCACTAAAAAATAAAACCAAACGTTATGTTAAATAGTTTCTTTATCGTTCGTTTTTAGGTATAATAAACAGTGCAAGAAAACCATTTTAAAGGAGAGCAACTCATAAATGCGTAAAGTTTATTTAAACCACGATGGTGGCGTAGATGATTTAGTATCATTATATTTACTATTAAAAATGGAAGACGTGGAATTAGTAGGGGTCGGCGTTATCGAAGCGGACTGCTATTTATTACCAGCGGTGGAAGCCAGCAAGAAGATTATTCATAAGTTCGGTTCTGAAAAGGACAAACAATTGAAAGTCGCTTCTTCAGACTCACGCCCTGTGAACCCATTCCCGAAAGAGTGGAGAATGCATGCCTTCACAGTGGACGCACTTCCAATCTTAAACGAACATAAACCAATTACCGTGCAAGACTCCCCATTAAAAGCGCACGAAGATTTAATCCGTGCCTTAAAAGAATCGGATGAGAAAGTGGACCTTGTTTTCGTAGGACCATTAACAGACTTAGCACGTGCATTAGACCAAGACCCAACTATCGAAGAAAACATCGGTAAACTGTACTGGATGGGTGGAACATTCCTTGATATGGGGAACGTGGAAGACCCTGAACACGACGGAACTGCAGAGTGGAACGTGTACTGGGATCCATTTGCGGCAAAACGCGTTTGGGAATCAGGCATCCAAATTGAATTAGTAGCGCTTGAAAGTACAAACATGGTGCCATTATCGCTAGATGTCCGCGACCGTTGGGCAAAAGAACGTGCTATCGAAGGCGTTGACTTCTTAGGTCAATGTTACGCCATCGTTCCGCCGCTCACTCACTACGTAACGAACTCCACTTATTTCCTATGGGACGTATTAACAACAGCATCATTTGGAAAAGAAGACCTTGTGAAACGTTCAGTGGTAAACAGTGACGTATTCGTGGCTGGTGCAAGCCGTGGCCGTACCGTCAAAGCCGAAAATGGCCGCCCAGTCGACCTTGTCTACCACGTCGACCGCGATGCCTTCTTCGACTACATCACAGATTTAGCGAAAAAATAATGTAAATAGCTTCTGGCGCTCTCGAAAGAGAAGCGCCTTTTTTTATGTTTTAGTATTATAAATGGCAGAAATTATCCAAAGAAAGGGTTTACAAAACTGTTTTGTAGCATTATACTTGTTGTATAGAATTCGATACAAAAAAATGTATTTTCATCATGGGGGTGTCTGTAATGACTTAATTTTTTATATTAAGCTATTGTACAAAAAAATGTATATTGAACGGAGGAGTTAAGATGTTGAAAAATATTAAGAAGCAAATGTTACTAGTTACTGCTACTCTAAGTGTATTTGGGTTAGCAGGGTGTGCAAATAAAGTCGTTCCTCAAAGTTCTGAAACAACGGTTGTATCTGAAACTAAGGATGGAAATCAATCAAAATCCTTAGAAAAAGCTATTGATGCAGTCGCTTTTTCTTACGTTAAGAGTCAATTAGCAAATGATAATCCTAAAGCTACACCAGGTGCACAAGTTGTAGTTTTAAAGGATGGAAAGATGGTCTTCCAAAAGAGTTATGGTGTAATTCAAGCTTTTGATTTTTCGAAGAATCCTGCTGAAAAAATTGAAAAACCATCACCTGTAACTAATGAAACTCTTTTTGATTTGGCATCAGTTACAAAGATTAGTGCAACAACACAAGTGTTTATGCATTTAGTTTATGAAGGAAAAGTCAAATTAGAGGATAAGGTTACACAATATTTACCTGAATTTGGTAAGAATGGTAAAGAAGACGTCACAATTGGTCAACTATTAAGCCATACTTCAGGACTTCCTCAATGGAAGGCTATCTACTTATACTCTAATAATAGACAGGACACGTTAAAGTATATTGAAGATCAAAAATTAGAGTTTAAACCTGGAGAATATAAATATAGTGATTTAGGCTTTATGACACTAGCGTTTGTAGCTGAAAAGATAACAGGAGAAGCATTTGATAAATATGTAGCAAAAACTATTTATGAACCTCTTGGATTAAAAAATACTATGTTTAATCCGTTGAAAAATGGAGTAGATAAATCACAAATTGCTGTAACTTCATATGGAAATCCGTTTGAAAAAATGATGATTGATGAAGTTAACTTCCCTAAATTTGGATATGACATGTCAGCAGATAAAGAAGCTTTTGATAAGTTTACTGGTTGGAGAACTTATGAACTTCAAGGTGAAGTAAATGATGGAAATGCATTTATGGCTAATGAAGGTATCGCAGGTCATGCTGGACTATTCTCTACAGCAACTGAGCTTTCAACTTTATACCAAGTTTTAGTAGATGGTGGAAAACATGGTGATAAAGTTCTCTATGATGAAAAAACGGTTGAACTATTTTTACAAGATGTATTCAAGACGAGTTATGGCGCAATTCAATCATATGGATATTTAAAGAATGCGGGTTGGATGAAGCCATTAGCTGAAGATGCTATTGGGCACAATGGTTTTACAGGAACTTACGTAACAATCTCTCCAAAAAATAAAATCGTTGTAATTGTGCTAACAAACAAAATGAATAACGGACAACGTGAAAATGGTAATTATAACAATACACACGATTTTGCAGGTGCTGTAAACTACGCTGTTCATAATGAGTTTTTAAATGAATAAAAAAGGAGGAAAATGAATGAAGAAAATTGTTGTTGGTGGACAAATAGATAAAGAAGAGGTGAAAGCTTTGGTAATCCAATATGGATTGCCAGAGTACACCGTTGATGTAAAAAGCGACTTAGATGCTGCGATGGCTATTAAAACAGGAGCAGCAGATTATTATATTGGAGCATGTAACACAGGTGGCGGGGGAGCTTTAGCAATGGCTCTAGCGTTATTAGGAAGAGATAACTGTGTGACAGTTTCAATGCCAGGGAAAATTATGCCTGAGGAAGAAATCAGAGAAAGTGTTCGTAGCGGTAAGAAGGCTTTTGGATTTACAGCTCAACATAAAAATGATGTTGTTCCAATTATCATGGATGAAATAAATAAAATTTAAATGAAAATGAGGGAATTAAGATGGATAAAACTTTAGAATTAGTTGTAATCGCTCTGTTGGGAGCACTTTGTTCGATTCTTGCGAATAAAGGGATTGCAGTATTTAATGATGGATTGAGACCTATCTTACCAGAGTATTTGGAGAAAAAGATTGGTAAAAAAGAATTAGCAGCAACAAGTTTTGCGTTGAGTTTTGGTCTAGTTATTGGTTTTGGTATTCCTGTTTCAATTGGTGCTTCTATCATTTTAGTTCATAGTATCTTGCTAATGACTGATATCATTGGTTCTTGGGCGCCTGAAGGAAAAGTTGGATTAGCAATTTCAGGTGTTTTAGGAGCTTTGTATGGTGTTGGACTTGTTTTAGGACTTCAAGCTATTGTCGATTTATTTAACATGCTACCTGTAAACTTTATGCCAGCTCTATCTTCTGTAGGTAGTCCAATTGTAGTTGGATTTAGTATTTTCCCTGCAATTGCAATTGCTAGCCAACATGGATTTAAAAAAGCAGCCATTACTTTAGTTGCTACATTATTAGCACTATTTACAGTGAAACAATATGGAACAATTAAACTAGATGCTGTTACTATCAAATTGAGTGCTGAAGGTATGTCATTACTTGTTGGTATGATCTTTATGATTGTATTTGCAATGCAAGTTAAAGGAGACGGAAGCAATTCTAACGAAACCTTAGTTAGTGTCTTCTTAGAACGTGTAAATAGAATTAAGAAAAATTGGATTTGGTTATCAATCACAGGTGGACTTGTATCAGCGTCTACTAGTTTAATGATTCTTGCTGGAGACCCAATTTCATTAAAATTATTAACTGAAGGAAAAATTAGTGAAGCTGCATTAGCTGCATTTGCTCGAGGAATTGGATTTATTCCATTAGTGTTCTCAACAGCAATTGTAACAGGGGTTTACAGTCCAGCTGGAGCAACATTTGTCTTTGTAGTAGGGATGTTATTAAACGGTAATCCATTAGTTGCGTTTATTGCCGGTGCTGCTTTAATGTTTGTTGAAGTTCAATTATTAGCATTAGTGGCTAAAGGATTGGATAAATTCCCTGGAATTCGTGAAATGGGTGAGCACATTCGTACAGCAATGAATAAAGTTCTAGAAGTGGCTTTATTAGTTGGTGGTGCTATTGCATCTGAAAAAATCGCACCAGGGATTGGCTACTTCTGGGTAATCGGATTGCTTCTTCTAAATAGAAAAGCTAAAAGCCCTATTGTGGAATTAGCTATTGGACCAGTTGCAGCGATCAGTTTAGGAATTATTGTTAATATTCTTTACATGGTTGGATTATTCACACCAGTTGCTGGATAGGAGATTGTTGATATGACGTTCATAGATGGAATTACTTATATGCACGAGCATACGACAATTGATTTATCTAGATTAAAAAATATTGATGATACTAACTTAAATTGCTTTGATGAAACAGTAGAAGAATTCAAAAAATTATATGATAAAGGGGTTCGTAACATCGTAGATGTTACGAACCTTGATATGAGAAGAAATCCTTTATATGTTCAAAAGGTTGCTGAGCTTAGTAAAATTAATATTATTCAAGCAACAGGCTTTTATCAGGATAAATTTTTGCCGGAATTTGTTACAGATGCTAGTGTGGAAGAGTTAGCTGATTTAATGCGTAGAGAGATTCTTGAAGGAATTGATGGTACCAATATAAAAGCACAAATAATTGGTGAAATAGGAACTAGTAAAAATACAATGACTGATAGAGAAAGAAAGGTTTTTCTTGCCTCGTCAATTGTTTATAAAGAATTAGGAGTTCCAATTACCACCCATACAACTCTAGGAACATATGGGCACGAACAAGTTGCCTTCTTTAAAAAAGAGAATGTAGACCTAGATAGAGTAATTATTGGACATGTCGATTTAACCGGAGATGTAAATTACATTCTTAAGATGTTAGATGAAGGGGTCTATGTAGAGTTTGATACTGTAGGTAAAGAGAATTATCAACCAGACTTATTGCGAGTAGAAATGCTTAAAGAAATTGAGCAAAGAGGCTATGAAGATAAGGTATTTTTATCTATGGATATTACGCGGAAGTCAAACCTAGAATATCAAGGTGGAATAGGATATTCTTATCTATTAGATCGTTTTGTTCCAATGTTACGAGATGGAGGAGTTTCTGACAAATTCATTAGTAAAATGCTAGTGGAAAATCCTAAACGATTTTTAGTAAGGAGTTAAAGATGAAAAGTTATCCTTTAAAAAGTTTGACAATCGCAGAAGCGCAAGAAATACAATTTAGGTTAGTAGATGAAATTACAAAAGTCTTTCCTGGAAATGAAATTTTAACCAGGGGAGATTTAGGGGTAGTTAAAGGTCTGAATCAACCTGTGTATACAAGAAAGGTTGAAAAAGTTATTGCGAACTTTTTTGACGCGGATGAGGCTCTATTAGTTAGAGGTTCAGGAACGAATGCAATAAGATTGGCGTTACATGCGGGTGTTGATCGTAAAAAGAAAATATTAATTCATGATGCACCTATTTATCCAACAACAAATGTGAGCTTTGAAATGTTAGGTATTACATATGAAAAAGTGGATTTTAACGACTTAGCAGCAGTGAGGGATAAAATTAAAAATGCGGAAATAACATCTGCGTTGGTTCAAATTACGAGACAACTTCCATCTGATTCATATGAAGCTGAAACGGTGGTTAAAACAATTAAAGAGTTGCGACCTGATATATTTGTGATTACAGATGATAACTACTCTGTTTTTAAAACAGATAAGATTGGGGTTCAGTATGGAGCGGATATTTCTTGTTTTTCAACATTTAAGCTCTTAGGTCCAGAAGGAATTGGTTGTGTGGTAGGAAATTCCGAAGCGATACAAAGTTTGAAAAAAGAAAACTATTCTGGTGGAGGACAAGTGCAAGGGCATGAAGCTCTAGATGTCTTAAAAGGGATGATCTATGTTCCAGTTGCTCAAGCTATTTCTGCAAAAGTTGGCGAGGAAGTATGCGAATTGTTAAATCAAGGTGCTTTAGAGATGGTCAAAGAAGCTTCTATCGTCAACGCTCAATCGAGAGTTTTAATTGTAGAATTAAAAGAACCAATTGCTGAAGAAGTAATTGAGGAAGCAACGAAGTTAGGCGCGTTGCCGTATCCTGTAGGAGCCGAATCTCAATATGAGTTTTGTCCTTTGTTTTATAGAGTTTCCGGCACTTTTAGAAATGCGGATTCAACAGCAGAAAAGCGTTTGATTCGTATTAATCCAAATCGTTCGGGTGCGAAAACTATTATAAGAATACTGAAAGAATCTATAGAAAAAGTGAAAGAGTAAATAAGAGGAAGAGTATGGTAGAAAAGTTTTTAATGAAAAAAGGTCAAGTAATCAATGCTATCGCATCTGATTTTTTAAAGAAATCGGTAGGAGATAAGGTGTCTAGTATTTCTGAATATCAAGAAGAGTTAGAAGTAGCTCGCGGGACCGTTCAAAATGCGATTTCTTATTTAAAAAATGAAGGAGCTTTTAAATTAATTAGCAAAGGACACCAAGGTTCGTTTATTTCAGAAATTAATTATGAAATATTGCAATCTTATGCATTGTCAGAAACAGTTCTTGGAACTATGACGTTGCCATACTCTAAACTCTATGAAGGTTTAGCGACCGGAATATACGAAGAATTCCGTAATAACCATATTCCGTTGAATTTAGGTTATATTCGGGGTTCAAAAGAAAGAATTAAAGCAGTTACGAGTAAGTTTTATCGTTTTGCAATTGTTTCTAAATTTGCTGCTAAACAAGCTATTCATAATCGTGAACCATTAGAAATAGCGCTAGACTTCGGAAAAAATAGTTATTTAAGTGAGCACGTTGTTGTCTTTTCTAGTGAAAATACTGATAAGACTATTGAAAGCAAGAAAGTAGCTATTGATTATAATTCAATCGACCAATACCTACTGACAGAAGAAGTAGTAAAAGGTAAAAATGTTCAATTAGTTGAAATGCCTGGATTTCAAATCCTCACAGCGCTAAGAAAGGGAATTGTAGACGTTGGTGTTTGGAATTTAGATGAATTAATGGATAAAGATTATTCCGATTTAAGCTATTCGAAATTAAAACACAATCAGTGGATTGATGATATGACATCTGCAGTTGTTGTAGTTCATAAAGATGATGATTCGCTTAGAGCATTTTTTAATCAAAGTGTAGTTGCAGATAAAATAATTGAGATTCAAAATAAAGTTAAAAATAATGAGATGATTCCTCAATATTAAAAGGGGTGAGTTCATGCTAGAAGAGAAATTAGATGTTCTGGTAGTGGCAGATGTTATAGATGAAGATACAAAAAAATATATATTGAAGGCTCGAGATTTCTTTCAAAATGAAATGAAGATTGATGATGAAACGAAGGTTGAAGTATTTCTTATCCATTTAGCAATGGCTGAATCGAGACGCAGAAAAAATGAAGTTTTAGATGCCAAAATGGAAGAAATCATTCGAAACGAAATTAAAAATCACCTCAATTTCACTGAATGTAAAGAAGTCTGGAGTCGCTTATCAAAATATATCGGTGAAGAAGTGTATTCAGAGAATGAGTTAGAGTTTATTTATCTTCATTTATTGAATTTATTAGAAGGTGACAAACATGTTTCTTAATCTCGTTAATAGAAGAAATCGAGCATTAGTAGATTTTGCAATTAAACTTCATAAAGACGGGGCAATCCTTCCAGACACTTATGTGATTGATTTAGATGCTGTTATCCAAAATGCAAAATATATGTCTGAAATTGCAAATAAAGAAGAAGTTGAGCTTTATTATATGCTAAAGCAGATTGGACGGAATCCAGTTATAGCAAAGGCAATTGCTGAAAATACAAATATAAAAAAGGCAGTTGTCGTAGATTATAAAGAAGCATTAAAGATGATGGAAGAGGATCTACCTCTAGGAAATGTTGGACATTTAGTTCAAATTCCGGATGCTCTGTTGGAGAAAATTATTTCGTATGGAACAGATTATATTACGGTATACTCCGTTGAGAAGGTTCAGCAGATTATTCGTGTTGCGAATCGATTAAAAAAACATCAGAAGCTTTTGTTAAAAGTTATTGAGAAAGATGACAATATTTATGATGGTCAATATGGTGGCTTTCATCTATCTGACTTGAATGATGTCATTTCTATTGTTGAAGCGTCTGAATGGGTAGAAATAGGTGGATTAACTTCGTTCCCTTGTTTTTTATTTGATGGTAAAGAAAATATTATTCCAACAAGTAATATGAAAACAGTAAGAAAAGCGAAAGAGATTCTTGAAAAAGAGGGAATTCGACCAATATTGAATATGCCATCTGCTACTTGTTCAGTAACGATTCCTGAGATTCGCAAGTTAGGAGGGCATCAGGGGGAACCGGGTCATGCTTTAACAGGAACCACTCCACTTCATGCCGTACTAGATCTGCCAGAAGTGCCAGCTTTAGTATATGTTAGCGAAATTTCTCATAACTTGGATGGGCATTCGTATTTTTATGGTGGAGGATACTATCGACGAGGGCATTTTGAAAATGTTGAAGTCGTAGATGGGAATAATGTTATTTTCGATACAGTTCTTCCTCTAAAAGATGAGAGTATTGATTATTATATTGAGACTAAAAATGAGCATCCAGTTGGAGCAACAGTGATTGGTTCTTTTAGAACACAGATTTTTGTTACTCGAAGTGATTTAGCTATTGTTTCAGGACTGCAGAGTGGGAAACCACATTTAGTTGGGATTTATGATAGTTTGGGAAATAAAGTGAGAAGGTGAAAAAATGGGAAGATTTGTTCTCATTGTTTTAGATAGTTTTGGCGTAGGTGCAATGGATGATTGTGTAGAGGTAAGACCTAGAGATGTTGGAAGTAATACCGCAAAACATATCATTCAATCAAAACCTGATATAAAAATTCCTACGCTAGAAAAATTAGGACTTATGAACGCTATTGGTGAAGAAGTTGGAGAACATAAATTTTCGGATGTTGCTAATTATGGAACAGCAAATTTAACTCATTATGGAGCAGATTCTTTTTTAGGACATCAAGAAATAATGGGTACTACTCCGAAAATTCCGTTGATTCAACCGTTTAATGAAAAAATAGATGAAGTTGAAAAGAATCTTCTTAAATACGGCTATAAAGTTAGACGTGTTGGAGAACCGGGGTTACAAATTCTTGTTGTGAATGAAGTGGCAACCGTTGGAGATAATTTGGAGACAGATTACGGACAAGTTTACAACGTTTCAGCTTGCTTAGATTTAATTAGTTTTGAAGAGCTGAGTAAGATTGGACATGTTGTTAGGGATGTTGTTCAGGTATCTCGTGTTATCACTTTTGGAGGCGAACAAATTACGCTAGACAACCTTTTACAAGCTAGGAAGGTGAAGAATGACAAGATAGCGGGTGTAGATGCTCCAGAATCAGGGGTTTATAACCACGGATATCAAGTAGTTCATTTGGGGTATGGAATTGATAAGAATGTTCAGATTCCAACGATTCTGGATAAGAAAGGAATTACAGTTTCTTTCTTAGGTAAGATAGCCGATATCATACAAACAACAAGCACGAGACTTTTCCCAGGTGTCGACTCTGATTATTTGTTTGATTGTTTATTGAAAGAAGTTAAGAGCATAGAAAATGGTTTTATTGCATTAAATATTCAAGAAACCGATTTGGCTGGTCATGCTGAAGATGTTGAAAGATATGCAGACCGGTTAGAAGTGAGCGATAAGCGCATCGCTGAATTACTTCCACTATTAAATGCTGGAGATATTTTAATTGTGATGGCGGACCACGGAAATGACCCAACAATAGGTCATAGTAATCATACGAGAGAAAGAGTTCCATTGATGATATATAGTCCTGGCATCACGGGAAAATATGTTGGAGAACGTGATACTATGGCTGATGTTGCTGCTACTGTTGGAGAATACTTTAATGTGGATTCTCCTCAGCATGGTCATTCCTTCTTAAATAGAATTTTTAGAAAATAGGTTTTGCTATGAACAAAATACAAAAATATGCGTATAAAACAATGCTTGCCATGAAAAATCCATTAGAATCAGTAGATACGGTATATCCATTAGCCTTTGAAAAAATTTCTAATGAATCAGGTTATTATTTTGGAGTAAAAAATAGTCTGTGGCTAACTGACGAGATGGAAACAAGATTAAATTAATGTTCGTATTATTTGCATACTAGAGATAAGTCTAGCTTAGGCGGTCGAGCAATTGATATTGATTTAAAGAATCCAATAACGGGTTTGCCTATGACAGGATCTTCTAGCGGAACAGCAATCAATGTTTTCTTAGGAATAAATGATATAGGCATGGGTACAGATGGTGGAGGTTCAGTTTTAGCTCCTGCGATCTCTCTGAATTTATTTTCTTTAATTGATCCTGTGTTATTTCGAGAAGAACGAAAAAGAGAAAAAGATAAAATATCAACAGATGGAATTTCGTTTATACCATCTATAGGTTTAATATCTAAAAATCTAAAGTTAGTTCAAGAATTATATTTAAATTTAAGAGATTTAAAAAGTTCAAATCGAGAAACGAAAATATTGGTTGATGACGAAGAAATCTGTAATTTGCTGAAGGACGAGAATGTTGAAGTTAGCTCGTTTGGAGGGAAATATGATAATGAACGTTTAGCATTGATAGAGACCACAAAAAGATTATTGGAGGAATACGATATCATTGTGAGCAAAGAAGGACCTGTAGATTTAAAAGGGTTTGGAGATACTGTCTTTGGACATTTTGATGATAAAACCAAAGAAATTCAGGTCGCTGCCAAGAAAGGTTTTCTCCGAATAGCTAATATGGCAAACTGTTTTGCTTTAACTGTTCCGAGCGGTGAATTATCTACAGCCTATGTGATTTTGTGTGATACAGATAATGTTTCTGCGATTAGAAAATCTTTTATGATCGCAGAAAGTTTGTATAGAGAAAATGATGAATTATCTGAAAGATACTTTTTGAATTATAAAAATTACTTTATGAATGGATACAGTAACTAAAAAAGGGTTAGAAAAATCTAACCTTTTTTTCGAATTCATCTATTGACAACTCATAGAAATGAGATTATAATTTAAACATAGATTAGAATTATTCTAAATAAGAAAGAGGTAATGAATATGTCAAAAGAACAAACAAAACAAGTATTAAATCAATTAGTGGCTGACTTAAGCCAACAATCAGTAATCGTACACCAAGCTCATTGGTACATGCGCGGAGCAACATTCATGACAATGCACCCATTAATGGATCAACACATGGAAATGTTAGACGCTCAATTAGATGAAGTTTCAGAACGTTTAATCACATTAGGTGGCGCTCCTTATTCAACATTACGTGAATTTGCCGACAACACTAAGATTGCAGATGCTCCTGGTAAATTCGGTGAAAGCATGGAAGACCGCATCCGTCATTTATTAGTAGGTTACCGTTACTTAATCGACCTTTATGGCAAAGGTATCGAAGTAGCTGGTGAAGAAGGCGACGATGTAACACAAGATATCTTCATCGGTGCAAAAGGCGCATTAGAAAAATTAGTTTGGATGCTTACAGCAACAATCAACGAAGCACCAGGATTATAATTCTAAAGACTCCACGGCTGGACAATTTGTCCGGCCTTTTTCTTTTGCCCAAATTCTGAAAATTATCATATATGATAATTACCATATATGATAATTGCGCCCACGTAATGTTCCAAAGTGTAACCGCGCCTAATTAGCAAGCCGTTAGAAAGCACTCTTTCCCTTGGAACTCATCCCATCATAGCGAAGCTTTTATAAGCTTGGCTTAGCATACTTCACAGCACAGTGATATTTTCAGAAGAACCAAGATAAAAGACCGTAGGCGTTCTGCAAATATAAATTCACTAAACAGAGATTACGAAGAATCTTACGGATCCTATAATCGCAGTGGTGGGGAATTGTATTAAATGCGAATTAAAGGGAGTTAGGAATTTATTCCTTACTCCCTTTTTGAGGCTTTAAAGGTGCAAGACTAAGGCTTGCACCGGTACCCCACTACAGCGATTATGGAAACATCCGTAATGATTCGTAGTAATCGAAACTTTTTTATAGGAAACTGATTTTATATTTTGCAGAAAAAATCTAACGACCTACGGTCTTTTGTTTTATTCTCCATTTTTACCAAAAACATCACAATAGTAGCTGATAGGTATGCTATAATAAAGCCAATCTTATGAAAGGTGGAAGGTTTATGGATCAAAAGAAATACAGTGGGAAAGAGTTCACGATGAACGTCCTTAACGCACTTGCATTAGGCGTTGTCGTTACACTTATCCCAGGAGCATTACTTGGTGAATTAGTGAAGGCATTATTACCAGTATTCCCACAAGGCCAATTGATCATCCAAGCAACACAAGTGGCCAACACATTAATGGGGGCAATTATCGGATTGATGGTCGGCCAATTCTTCAAATTTACTCCAATTCAAACAGGAGCACTTGCACTAGCAGTTTTATTTGCTGGCGGAGTAGCTACTTTCAATCCTGACGTGAAAGGAATCATCTTCAGCGGTACAGGGGACATCATTACGATGGGACTTACTGCAGCATTAGGAGCAGCTGTCATTTTATGGATTGGGAATAAAGCGAAAGCATACTCTATTATCGTGATTCCAACAGTGTTATTAGTCGTTGTTGGTGGGGTGGGACGTCTTGCGTTACCATACATCAAAACTTTAACAACGTTATTAGGGCAAGGAATCGGAACGCTATTATCATTACAACCAGTTATTATGTGTTTATTATTAGCTGTTATTTTCTGTATGTTAATCGTTTCTCCATTTACAACAGTAGGGATTGCCGTTGCGATTAGCCTTAGCGGTGTCGGTTCAGGGGCAGCAAACCTTGGAATCTGTGCGGCTGGGTTCGGTCTTGCGATTGCTGGATGGAAAGTGAATCCAAAAGGAACTGCCATTGCGCATTTCATCGGTTCTCCAAAAATGTCTATGGCGAATGTTTTAGCAAAACCAAAAATCTTATTGCCAATGATGTGTACCTCTGCTGTTCTTGGGGTATTAGCCGCTTTATTGAACATCCAAGGAACTCCTCAAAGTGCAGGGTTCGGTTTCAGCGGATTAGTAGGACCAATCAATGCGTTAAACTTAGCAGAGGGTGGCTGGAGTGCGATGAATATCATTATTGTGACGCTTATTTTCGTCGTTGCACCAATCGCATTAAACATCGTATTCGTTCATTTATTTGAAAAAGTGTTAAAATGGATTCAACCAGAAGATTATAAATTAACGGTCTAATGAAAAGGAGAGTCAATATGAAAATCGCAATTGCAGGAGCAGGAGCAATGGGGTGCCGTTTCGGGTACATGTTAACAAAAGCAGGGCAAGAGGTGACGCTGATCGACGAATGGCCAGCGCACATCGAAGCGATTCAAAAGAATGGATTGAAAGTCGTTGATGGTGACCAAACAGATACGATTGGTATCAAAATTATGCGCCCAGAAGAAGCAACAGAAGAAGTAGATGTGGTAATTGCATTTACCAAGTCTATGAAATTAGGCGAAATGCTTGAAAAAATTAAGCCAATTATCCACGAAGATACGAAAGTGCTTTGCCTGTTAAACGGCTTAGGACATGAGGACACAATGGCAAAATATGTTCCTCGTAAAAACATTATTATGGGAGTAACGATTTGGACGGCTGGACTTATCGAACCAGGGGTAGCGCGTGTTGGCGGAACGGGTACGGTAGAAATGCAAGCGGCAGACCCAAGTGGTGTAGCGATTGCTAAAGAATTAGTAGAAGTCATGGACAAAGCAGGTTTGAACGCAAGCTACAGCGAAGACGTTCATTTTTCAACATGGCGTAAGGCGTGCGTGAACGGTACGATGAACGCAACATGTGCAATCTTAGATGCAAACATCGGAGAAGTATTCGATACATCAACGGCCGAAGCGATTATTACGCAAGTGATTAGTGAGTTTGTAGCCGTTGCGGAAAAAGAAGGCGTGCATCTAGATCCAGTAGCGATGAAAGAGTATGTGTACAATGCTTCTAACAAAGTTCGTGGACACTATCCTTCAATGCACCAAGATTTAATCCAAAACCACCGCTTTACTGAAGTGGACTTCTTGAATGGATTTATTGCAAGAAAAGGGGAAGAGTACGGTATTCCAACTCCTTACTGTAAGTTGATTACAGAATTGATTCATGCAAAAGAAGATATTCTAAAAGTAAAATAGAAGAGAACATAAATAAGAACAAAAAAGAATCAGTTTGTTATTGAAAGAGTCATAGTGGGGCACCGGTGAGGGCCTCGCACTCTTTCAAACCACTGATTCTTTTTCATTGTTTTTTTTACGTAAATAGTGCTTTTAATGATCTCTTTTGCGTTAACTAGCAGTAATAAAATACACAAAAAGGAGCGAGGACAAGCCTGCGCTCCTTTTTGCATTTAGCGTTTGCGTAAATCTAGGGAGATTTATAGGAAATGTTCAACGATAATACGCACTGCTTCGAATGCGTTTTGAGATGCTTTTTCGAGTGTTTCCTCGAAAGTATCAGGGGCATCTCCGCCCACATGGTCGCTCACGCCACGCACGTTTAGTACGGGCACGTTATAGAAGCTAGCCACTTGTGCAATGGGAGCAGCTTCCATATCGCTAGCAACGATGTCTGGTAATTTTTCGCGAATCGTACTAACGGCATCGACCGAACTCATAAACGAGTCACTGGTTGCGATAAAGCCGGTTTGAATGTTAAATCCACTCACTTTTTCGCGGAGTAGTTCGACAATTTTTCCGTGTAAATAAGCATCTACAGGATAATCGGCTGGCATCTGAGGGACTTGTCCCCAGGCGTAGTCGAAACCGGTGGCGTCCACGTCGCTATAGGCGAATTTTGTAGAAACGATGACATCGGCCAAGTCGAATGCTGGATTAAAGCTTCCTGTGGTCCCGGTATTAATGATGAGGTCAGGATGAATTTTGTCGCATAACCATGCAGCAGCGGCAGCGGCATTGGCTTTTCCGATGCCTGACTGTACAAGATATAAGTTCTCGTGTACTTCTAGGAGTCGGATAGGCCCTTTTTCAAAGAGGACTTTGCCTGGTGCAAAATGAGCTTCGAATGGATGCAACTCTTCTTTCATCGCTGCAACGATAGCAATCTTCATGGATTATTTACCCCACACTTCAGAGATAGGTTTCTTCACTTCCACTTTTGTTCCTGCGAACTTGTCAGAAATGAATTTTTGGATTTCTGGGTCGTGATAGAGGTCCACTAATTTTTTGTATTCTTCTTTATCGGCATTTTCTGCTTTCACGGCAATCACGTTGATACTTGTGATCGTAGATTTGTCTGCTTTTTCATAGAAAAGAGAGTCTTTTAATACGTTTAAACCACCTTCAAGGGCGATTGTGTTTCCGATAGCGATTAAATCAGTGTCGTCTAACACACGTACGCTTGTAGTGTCATCGATCAGTAGGAATTCAAGGTTTTTCTTGTTTTCTACGATGTCGCTAGGAGTGCCAGTGCCGTCTTTGAAGTCGCTTGGTAATTTGATTAGACCAGCGCTTTCTAATAAGCGTAGTGCACGAGTAGTGTTATATGGGTTATCTGGTAATGCCACTTTCGCACCGTTTGGTAGGTCGTTAAGTGATTTTACCTTTTTAGAGTAAAGCCCCATTGGTTCAATATACGTAGTACCAACTGGAACAAGTTTGTTTGCGTTGGCTTCGTTAAATCCTTTTAAGTAGCCGATTGATTGGAAGGCGTTGGCATCCACAGTTCCGTCTGCCACACTTTCGTTTAATGGCACACCGCCGTTAATTTCTTGTACTTCGATTTTTAGGCCTGCTTTTTTCGCTTGTTCAGACTCAGCGATGTGTCTCCAGATGTCTGCATCAGAGCCGACAGAAGCGATTTTGACTGTTTTAAGTCCTGAGTCAGAAGCTGCTTGTGAGCTTTGCGAGCTTTGTGAACTAGAAGTGTTGTTACCGCAAGCGCCTAAGACGAATGCAGCAGAAAGGGCGATTAGGGATTTAGCGATAGTTTTTAATTTCATATAGGGGTTTCCTCCAGTCTAGGTGTCTACTGTTTCTTACTGAATAACGATGGATTAAATAACTTTGCGAACGAATGGGTCAATGCTGATGCCTTGTTCTAATACTTGTTTTGCGTATTCTTTCGCGCCGAATAATGAATGGTCACGGTAGTTTCCGCATTGTACGGCAGAGACGCCTTGGATATCTTCGAATTGAATCTTTTCGACGATTTCTTCAAGTGTTGATTTTAATGCGCGTGCAATATCTTCAGGAGAACGTTCTTCCCAAAGGATTAAATGGAAACCAGTACGGCATCCAAATGGAGAGATGTCGATGATTCCTTCCAAGCGGTCGCGGAGTAAGTCCGCTAATAAGTGTTCGAATGTATGAACGACACCTGTTGGCATTTCTTGTTTATTCGGTTGTAAGAAACGGATGTCAAAGTTAGAGATGACGTCTCCTTTCCTACCGTGTTCGTTTGCGATTAAGCGAACGTAAGGTGCAATAACCTTATTGTGGTCTAGTGTAAAGCTTTCTACTTCAGCCATGTGATTACCTCCTAAGTTAGTTTTAATGAAACGAAAATAAAAAAGCCCGCACTTCTAGCTCTTGCTAAAAGGACGAGTTGCAGTCGTGGTACCACCTTTGTTCGTCTTCAAGGGAAGACCTTCCCGTAGTAGTTACGGGTCAATGATAACGGGAGTACCCGGATTGTCTTAAGTGTTCGGACAATCTGCTCAAAGATCATGTTCAAAAATAACGACTTGCTTACTTGCACCGTCCGTAAGCTCTCTATAAAGGTTAATTTTTTACTCTTCTTTTCATTGCGTTTCAATATGTTATATAGATAGGATACTGGATAGTTTGTGAAAAGTCAATCTTAAAAACATACTTTTAGTTATAATATTTATTTATAGTTCGTTATTCATGATTTTTATAGCCTAAAATAGATATAAAATAACACATCGTTCGGATTTCGCTTAAATTCGCTTCAAAACGAGCCGATTGACCGGTTTTTTACTCAAAAAAGTCTCTAGATTGGAAAGATTATAGAATACAATGTATTTTTTTATCATTTAAGGTATACTATGAGTATCTATTAACAAATGAAGGGTGACAACAATGACATTATTAGATGTACAACACGTACAAAAAGTTTATCAAACACGCTTTGGAGCCGCTGAAGTGACTGCGTTAAAAGATATTAACTTCTCAGTAGAAGAAGGCGAATATGTGGCAGTCATGGGGGAATCTGGTTCTGGTAAAACAACGCTATTAAATATTTTAGCGACACTCGACCGTCCAACAGATGGAACCGTGCTTCTAAACGGAGAAGACATTCAAAAGATTTCAGATAAAGTATTAACGGAATTCCGTCGTGACCACTTAGGGTTCGTATTCCAAGACTTTAACTTATTAGAAACATTATCCGTGTATGACAATATGGTATTGCCACTTGTGTTAGCACGCCGTCCAATCGACGAAATGGAAAAGAAAGTTCAACCAATCGCTGAAATGTTAGGCATTGAGGACTTATTGAAGAAATATCCATATGAATTATCTGGAGGTCAACAACAACGTGTGGCAATCGGTCGTGCGATGATTACAGACCCAAGCTTACTCTTAGCCGATGAACCAACAGGGGCATTAGACTCAAAATCAGCAAGCAATACATTAGATTTATTCGATAAAATTAATCAAAATGGACAAACGATTTTAATGGTAACACACAGTACAGTTGCCGCAAGTCGTGCCAAACGCGTTCTTTTCATTAAAGACGGTTTAATTTACAACCAATTGTACCGTGAAGGAAGAACGGACCAACAAATGTTTGAATTAATCTCAGAAACATTAACTGCGATGGCAAACAGAGGTGAGGAACATGTTTAATCTACTGCGTTCCATGGCGATTACGAACTTACGTAAGAACCGTGCGCTCTATGGACCATTTGCACTCGCAACGATAATGGTGACAGTGGTTCTATATGTAACGAATGCACTTGCTGCAACGCCGGAGTTCGCTCATCTAGAGGGCGGGTCAGCGATGGCCAAAACACTTAGCTTCGGATTCGTGATTGTTCAAGTCGTTTCCCTCGTGGTCGTACTTTACGCGAATGCTTTCGTGATGAAAAACCGTGCGAAAGAATTCGGTTTATACGGTATTCTTGGTCTTGACCGTAAGAATATTCAATTGCTCAGCTTTATTGAGTTAGTTATCTTTGCCGTGTTAAGCATTGGTGCAGGGTTAATCCTCGGTGTGATTTTCCATGCGGCATCATTTGCGATTCTATTGAAACTCATTCAATACGATGTCGGTATTCACTATTCATTCCAATTCGGAAGTATTATTGCGGTTCTGTTAACGATGGTTGCCATCTTTGTTCTTGTGTTCTTTATTAATGCAACGAAGATTTACATGAGCCGTCCGCTTGAATTATTAAAAGAGAAGAAAAAAGGGGAGAAGAAAGGCCGCGCTGTTACCGTTCGTGCCATCATCGGTCTAGGGATTCTTGGGAGTGCATACTATATGTCACAATCCATCGAGTCACCTGTTAAAGCTCTCTTATACTTCTTCTTAGCAGTATTATTAGTAGTTATTGCGACTTACATTTTATTCGATGCGGGGTCGATTGCGCTTCTATCCATCTTACAAAAGAATAAGAAGTTGTTCTATCAACCAACGAACTTTATTTCGATTTCAAACTTACAATTCCGTATGCGTAAAAATGCTGCCGGACTTGCCAGTGTGTGTATCCTTTCTACAATGGTACTTGTTACAATGGCGACAACCGTAGCGCTACAACGAGGAACAACGGCAACGCTTGATCGGAATTACCCAACCGACTACTCTGCAGTAGCGTACTTTATAGTAGAAAATGAAATGAATCAATATCCTCCTATCGTACAAAAGATTAAGGAACAAACGAAAGGCCAAGTGAAAGATGAGAAGACATTCTTAAATGTGATTCGCTTTGGACAACGTATGGAGAATGGGTTTGACTTTGCGAATGTGAATGCAGGAGATAGTCCTGCAGCGATGTTCACCATTGTTTCTGTGGATCAATATAATCAAATGTTTGGAACGAACTACACGGTTGGCGATAAAGAAATGATTGTCGGCCATATTAAAGGAGACGTTAAGAAGATTTCAGAAGTGAAGACGTATTCGGTTGTTTATAATGCAACGATTAAAGTCAAAGAAATGATTGATGCGACTCCATACGCGAAAGTGATGCCGCAATTACCATATGTGGCGGATAATCAGTACGTGGGGATTGTAAAAGACCCAATGCAATTTATGAATCCAGCAGCGGGTCAAGCCATGTATTACTTTACTTGGAATACAACTACACCGTTTGCATCACGGGATGCTGAATGGGCAGCGTATAAGAATGTATTGAGTCAATATAAGACAGAAAAGTTAGCATTGCATAGTAAGCACGAAGAGGCCAAAACCTTATATGCCTTCATGGGAAGCTTGCTCTTAGTAGGGGCACTACTTTCTATCGCATTCTTCATCGGCGCAGTGCTTGTTATTTACTACAAACAAATTTCTGAAGGATACGAAGACCGTGACCGCTTTGTGATTTTACAAAAACTCGGGATTGATCAAAAGACCATTAAGAAATCTATCAACCGTCAAGTGTTGATTGTATTCTTCTTACCGCTTGTTACAGCGTTTATCCATACAGCGTTTGCCTTCAAGATGTATCGTAAGATTATCGAACTCTTCGGGGTTGACGGCAGCGTCACACTAAATGCAACACTCGTGATTGGGGCCATCTTTGTGGTGGTGTACCTCATCGTGTACCAAATCACTTCACGTAGTTACTATCGCATTATTAAACGTTAATATTCTACAAATCCAAAAGAGGTTTCCTTGCGAAGCCTCTTTTTTGTGTTTTTTCCAAAGTGACAAAAATGTAAGAAACGGGGATAAAATGATAGGATAGTGTCATGATTTCCCTTTATGAGTGGGCTATACTAAGTTCAACAAATGAAAGTAAAGGGTGAAAACAATGACATTATTAGATGTACAACATTTACAAAAGAAATATCAAACGCGCTTTGGGGCTGCTGAAGTAACAGCGCTCAAAGACATCAGCTTTTCTGTTGAAGAAGGCGAATACGTAGCCGTGATGGGGGAATCGGGTTCAGGGAAAACCACGCTATTAAATATTTTAGCGACTCTCGACCGTCCAACTGCTGGGTCTGTCTTTTTAAACGGAGAAAATATTCAAAATATCTCTGCTAAAGTTCTTACAGAGTTCCGCCGTGACCACTTAGGGTTTGTCTTCCAAGACTTCAACTTATTAGAAACCTTATCGGTCTATGATAATATGGTGTTGCCGCTCGTGTTGGCTCGCCGTCCAATTTCAGAAATGAAGCAAAAGGTCGAACCGATTGCGCAAATGCTAGGAATTAAAGACTTACTGAAGAAATATCCATATGAATTATCAGGTGGTCAACAACAACGTGTGGCGATTGGCCGTGCGATGATTACAGACCCAAGCTTACTCTTAGCCGACGAACCAACAGGGGCGTTGGACTCAAAATCGGCAAGCAATACATTAGATTTATTCGACAAAATCAATGAAAACGGACAAACGATTTTGATGGTAACGCATAGTACGGTTGCTGCAAGTCGTGCTAAAAGGGTTCTTTTCATTAAAGACGGCTTGATTTATAATCAATTGTACCGTGAAGGAAGAAGTGATCAACAAATGTTCGAGTTGATTTCAGAAACATTAACTGCGATGGCAAATAGAGGTGAAATCCATGTTTAAACTCATTTTTTCGATGGCGACATCGAATCTAAAAAAGAATCATTCATTATATTTGCCGTATGCACTGACGACCATTATGGTGACGATGATTCTCTATATCACGCACGCCTTATCTGCGATGCCTGAGCTTTCCACTCTTCGTGGAGGGGGAGCCATTGCGCAAACATTGGGCTTTGGAGTAATTGTGGTTCAGCTCGTAGCGCTCTTAACGATTCTTTATGCGAATGCCTTCGTGACGAAGAACCGCTCGAAAGAATATGGTTTATACGGCATCTTGGGACTGGATCGGAAAAATATTCAATTGTTAAGCTTTATCGAATTGCTTCTATTTTCAATTGTGAGCGTGGGACTAGGGGTTCTACTTGGAATCGTGTTTCATCGTTTCTCGTTTGCGGTATTATTGAAGCTTATTCAAATTCCAATCGGAATTGAGTATTCATTGCAACTAGGGAGTGTCGGTTTTGTACTGATTTCAATGGCGTTTATTTTCGGAGTGGTCTTCTTCTTAAATGCGACAAAGATGTACATGAGCCGTCCGTTAGAAATGCTTTCGGAGAAGAAAAAAGGAGAGACGAAAGGACGTTTTATCCTTCTTCGTGCACTGATTGGAGCAGGACTTCTCGGGGGAGCGTATTATATGTCGCAAACCATTGAAGCGCCGGTTTCAGCATTATACTTTTTCTTCATAGCCGTTCTTTTAGTAATATTAGCAACGTATATTTTATTTGATGCAGGGTCAATTGCGTTATTAAGCCTTTTGCAGAAGAATAAAAAACTCTTTTATCAACCAACGAACTTTATTTCAATTTCCAATTTAAAATTCCGTATGCGTAAAAATGCTGCGGGACTTGCAAGTATTTGTATTTTATCAACGATGGTACTTGTCACATTAGCTACAACGGTCGCCTTGCAAACAGGGACAGCTGATTTATTAAAGAAAAGCTATCCAACAGATTATTCGGCAACGGCATTCGTCGAAGATACTTCAACGATTCGCCAACTTTCAGAACAAATCAGCAAGATGAAGGCGCAATCGAAAGGCACCGTTACCAATGAAATGAATTACCTTAGCGTGCTTCGTGCTGCAAAGAGTATGGAGGGCGGTGTGGACATCGAGGGGGTATATCCGGGAGATAGCCCAGCTGCGTTCATTACTTTCCTTTCTGCGGATGATTACAATCGTATCTTCGGAACGAATTATCACCCAAGTGACAATGAAGCCGTTCTTGGTCTGGTCAAAGGAGACGATAAAAATGTTTCGGCAATTCGTGTGAATGGGCAATTAACGCTTCAAGTCAAAGAGATGATGGAGACTGGCGACTTTAAAGAAAAATTGCCACAATTGCCATATGTTGCAGATAACGTTTATGTAGCCGTTGTAAAGGATCCAACAAAGATGATAGACAGTAAACTTGGCCGTGGATTCTATTACGCATTGTGGAATACATCGACAGACATTCAGGCTAAAACAGAAGAGTTTGAGGCCTACGTCAACGTGCTTGAAGCAAGCAATGACGATTCCATCACGGTTGGAAGCAGAGAGGATGCGGCCAAAGACATCTACGGATTTATGGGGAGTTTACTCTTTGTAGGAGCACTTCTTTCAGTTGCGTTCTTCATCGGCGCAGTCCTTGTCATTTACTACAAACAAATTTCTGAAGGGTACGAAGACCGTGACCGTTTCGTAATCCTACAAAAACTCGGTATCGATCAAAAGACCATCAAAAAATCCATCAATCGTCAAGTGCTAATCGTATTCTTCTTGCCGCTTGTGACGGCGTTTATCCATACCGCATTTGCCTTCAAGATGTATCGTAAGATTATTCAGCTCTTCGGGGTTGACGGCAACGTAACGCTGAACGCGACAATTGTGATTGGTGCTATCTTTGTGGTGGTGTATCTCATCGTGTACCAAATCACGTCACGTAGTTACTATAAAATTATTAAACGTTAATAGATTTTGTTCACAAACCATGAAGTGTTTTAGTAGGAAACCGTACTTTAAAAGGGTTTGTATAAGTTCAAAAAGTCGTAAAAGGACGAGTTTTCTCGTCCTTTTTTTGTGCTCAGGAATGGGATAACTGTCTACAATAAAAAGCTTTCATAAATTTTAGTTTTTCAGTTTTCAGAAGATAAAAAACATGGTAGAATAGAATGTATTGAAGTAAAAGAAACTGGAGGATTCGTCATGATCGATGTTATTGACTTAAACAAAGTATTCGATAACGGCTTTGAAGCATTAAAGTCAGTAAATTTCTCAATTGAACAAGGGGACTTAGTATGTTTACTAGGACCTAGTGGTTGCGGGAAATCAACAATTTTAAACTTAATCGCAGGATTATTAACACCAACAGGAGGAGACATCCAATTTAAAGGACAATCAGTTGTTAAGACTGAACCTAAAGACCGTAATATCGGATTCGTATTCCAAAACTATGCGTTATATCCACATATGACAGTGTTAGAGAACATCATGTTCCCACTAACAGTTGGTAAAAACAAAATTTCTAAAGAAGAAGCTCAAAAAATTGCAGAAGAATATATGCAATTAACAAACATTGAAGAGTTAGCAGGCAAAAAACCTGGTACTTTATCAGGGGGACAACAACAACGTGTGGCCATCACTCGTGCGCTTGTTCAAAAACCTGAAGTGCTCTTACTAGATGAGCCATTAAGTAACTTGGATGCTCGTTTACGTTTGAAAATCCGTGAAGAAATCCGTCGTCTTGTAAAAGAAGTAGGAATCACAACCATCTTCGTAACGCACGACCAAGAAGAAGCTTTATCAATCTCAGATAAAATCATTCTTTTAAACGAAGGGTACATTCAACAACATGATGACCCACAAAACTTATACCTAGAACCAAGTAACTTATTCGTTGCGAAATTCATCGGTAACCCAATTATCAACATTACAGAAGTAGAAATTAAAGACGGCGTGATTACTCACCCTTCATTTAACATTCCAACTTCTGAATTATCACAAGACCGCAAACGCCAAGAATTAGCAGATGGTCACTACTACTTAGGAATGCGTCCTGAAGACGTAGTTCCTTCCTCTGAAGGTGAACAAGGGCACTTCTCTACAACCGTTAGCGGCGTAGAGTTAATCGGACGTGAACGTATTCTTCACTTCCCATTAGGCGAACAATACTTGAAATCAATTGTAAGTGTGGAGCATAAGATTGAAGAAGGAGACACACTTTCATTCACATTACTAAAACACAAAATCTTCTTATTCGATAAAGATGGAGCGCGTGTTTACTAATGAGAAAATATAATCCAGAGAACCAACCTAAAGCTTGGTTATTCCTTCTCCCATCTTTAGGAGTGATTCTTCTCTTTAACATTTATCCATTACTTCGTTCGTTCTGGATGAGTTTCCAAAAAGGGTCACTATTAAAATTACAATACACTGGTTTAGACAACTACCAAAAAGTAATTGCGGACCCTGTATTCCACAAAGCGTTACTTAACACAGCACTGTATGCATTCGCAGTAGTGCCAGTAGCGTTATTAATCTCAGTCATCATTGCATGGATTATTTTCGAGAAGATTAAACGTAAAAGCTTCTTCGAAACAATCTTCTTCATGCCTTACGTTACAAGTACAATCGCTATTGGGATTGTGTTCCGTTACTTCTTCAATGGGGACTACGGAATTATCAACTTCTTCCTAGGCTTGATTGGAATTCCAGCCGTGAACTGGTTGGATAACGTAAACATGAGTATGCCAACACTGATTATCTTCGGGGTTTGGACAAGTTTAGCGTTCAATATCATTATCCTCTTAGCAGGATTACGTAATATTGATCCTGAGCACTTCAAAATTGCGAAAATGTTTGGTGCGACAGACCGTGAAATCTTCTGGCGTATTACATTCCCGCAATTAGTTCCAACAATTGCCTTCCTTTCAACGGTTAACTTAATCGGGGCATTCAAAGTGTATACACAAGTGTACGCATTATTTGGCGGAACTGCTGGTCCAGCAAACTCAGCAACAACAGCTGTGTACTATATTTACGACAAGTTCCATGTGGCAGGAAGACCAGGGGTTGCCATGGCAGCAACTGTAATCTTGTTTGCAATCATTCTTTTTGCAACATTCCTCCAAAACAAATTCTTGAGAAAGGCGGAGGGATAAGAAGATGAAAAAAGTTTTTAACGTATTTTCAATCACGCTTTTAATTTTCTTAGCGTTGATTACAGTATTCCCATTCATTTACATGGTGATGACCGGGTTAATGACATACGCAGAAGCGACAAGTATTCCACCGTCATTCATCCCAAGCGAATTCAAATTTAGTAACTACTTAGAAGTATTTAGCCGTGCGCCATTCTTACGTTACTTCGGAAACACATTATTCGTGTCTCTATTTACAACAGTGGCAACAGTAATTACTTCATTACTAGCAGCCTTTGCCGTAACAAGCTTACAGTTTAAAGGAAAAAATATCGTAATGATGATTTTAGTTTCTCTATTAATGGTTCCTTACGAATCAATCATCTTTACAAACTATCAAACAATCGCTCAATTAGGGTTATTAAACACTTATGTAGCGTTAATCATTCCGTTCTTAACAAGTATCTTCTATATTTACTACTTGAACGGATACTTAAAAGGAATCCCAAGTACATTCTACAAAGCCGCTAAAATTGATGGTGCGAGTGATTTAGAATACATCCGCCGCATTTTAGTGCCAATGTGTAAACCAGCATTGGTAACAGTAGGGATTTTAACATTCATCCAAAGCTGGAATTCATTCCTATGGCCATTATTGGTTACAAACACGAAAGAATTCCGTCTATTAAACAACGGACTTTCTGCCTTCACGACAGAATCCGGAAGTGATGTTCACTTACAAATGGCCGCAGCAACTCTAACGGTTATCCCAATTCTGTTAATTTACTTTGTATTCAGAAAAGAAATTATTAGAGGGGTTGCGAAGAATGGTATCAAAGGATAAAACAACGATTACCTTTCATAGCGGTATTTTAACGATTGGTGGAACGGTCATCGAAGTAGCGTATAAAGATAGTCATATCTTCTTCGACTTCGGGACTGAGTTTTTACCAGAATTAGAATTGCCCGATGAATCGGTGCAAACACTCACAGATCATAAAGTGATTCCACATTTAAAAAATATGTACGATGCACGAATCCCTTACAAATACGAAGGGGATGAAGATAAAGACTATGCCAATACGGCGGTCTTTATCTCACATGCGCATTTGGACCATACAAGAATGTTGAATTATTTAGACCCAAGTATTCCTTTATATACATTGAAGGAAACAAAAATGATTGTAAATTCGCTCAACCGCAATGGTGTATTCTTACTACCATCGCCGTTTGAAGACGATACATTTACAAGAGAGATGATTGGGTTAGATGCAGGCGACGTGATTAAAGTTGGAGAAATCGAAGTAGAAATCGTGCGTGTCGACCATGATGCGTATGGGGCTGCTGCTTTAATCATTAAAACACCTGGACATCATATTACGTATACAGGGGACTTACGACTTCACGGGCATAACGCCGAAGATACGATTGAGTTTTGTAAGAAGGCAAAACATACGGACATCTTAATGATGGAAGGTGTATCGATTAGCTTCGGGGACCGTAAAGAGGTTGAAGACGAAATTAAACCTGAAAACGAGGAAGATGTGATTCGTCATATCGCTCGCCTCGAACAAGAAAATCCAAATCGACAAATCACGTTTAATGGCTATCCAGCAAATGTGCGTCGTTTTGAAAAAATCGTCGAAGGAACAAGCCGTACCGTTGTTCTTGAAGCAACGATGGCCGCACTTCTTAAAGAAGTATTCCAAAAAGAAGCTCATTACTACTATAGAGAAGGAGCTCCAAAACTCGACGAACTTGATCCTACTTTAGAAATTTCATATCAAACGTTGTTAGAGGATACTTCGAAGTACCTATGGCAAGCAGTCGACCATTTTGAACGTTTGCAAGAAGGAAGCTTATACATCCACAGCGATGCACAGCCTCTGGGGGACTTTGATCCGAACTATCAACCGTTTCTAGATTTATTGGCGGAAAAACACATTGAGTTTGTACGCCTATCTTGCTCAGGTCACGCAAAACCGGACGACTTAGACCGCATTATTGCGATGATTGAGCCTAAATGTTTGGTTCCAATTCATACGTTAAAACCAGAACTTCTGGTGAATCCGTATGGTGACAGAATATTGCCGTACCGCGGCGAAAAAATTGTGTTGTAAAAACTATATAACAAAAGGAGAAGAAAAATGAAATTCAAATCTTTAGTAAAAGCGACACTAGCAACAGCATCAGTTGTGGCGTTAACAGCATGTGGAGCTAACTCATCAAACAACAGCTCTTCACAACAAGCTGAAACTAAAAAAGACATCGTAACAGAGGTTAAATCAGAAACTAAAATCACTTTCTGGCATGCTATGAACGGTCAGCAGGAAAAAGCTCTTCAAAAATTAACAGAAGACTTCATGAAAGCTAACCCAAATATCAAAGTAGAGTTACAAAACCAATCTCAATACAAAGATTTACAAGCAAAAATTAACGCAACTTTAACTTCACCAAAAGACTTACCAACAATCACTCAAGCATATCCAAACTGGTTATACAATGCTGCTGAGCAAGGTACATTGGTAGACTTCAAATCATATATTGAAAACGAAACAATCGGATTCAAGAAAGGTGAAGAAATCCGTCCAGAATTAATGGAAGGTGCTAAAATCAACGGAGTACAATACGGTATTCCATTCAACAAATCTACAGAAGTATTATTCTACAATGCAGATTTATTGAAACAATACGGTGTTAAAGTTCCAACTACTTTAGATGAATTAAAAGAAGCAGCTAAAACAATTTACGAAAAATCTAACCACGAAGTTGTTGGTGCTGGTTTCGACTCATTAAACAACTACTATGCAATTGGTATGAAGAACAAAGGCATTGACTTCACTAAAGAATTAGACTTCGCAAGTGATGCTTCAAAAGAAGTTGTTAAATACTACGCAGACGGAATCCGTGACGGATACTTCCGTATTGCTGGTTCAGATAAATACTTATCAGGACCATTCCAAAACAAAAAAGTAGCTATGTATGTTGGTTCAACAGCTGGTGAATCATTCGTAGCTAAAGGTGCTAAAGAAGCTGGTTTCGAATACGGAGTAGCTGTTCGTCCTGAAAAATACGACCTACAACAAGGTACTGATATTTACATGTTCGAAGGTTCTACAACTGAAGAACAACGTACAGCAGCATTCTTATACTTGAAATTCTTATCTACACCTGAATCTCAATTATACTGGGCACAACAAACTGGTTACATGCCAACAATCGCTTCAGTGTTAGAAAAAGATGAATACAAGAATTCAGGTTCTAAAGTTCCTAAAATCTTGGCAGATGCTACTAAGAATTTATTCTCAATTCCTGTAGTTGAAAACTCTGATCCTGCATACTCAGAAGTTCGTACGATTTTAGAAAAAATCTTCAAGACTGAAAATGCAGATGTAGATCAATTAGTTAAAGATTCTAAAGCACAATTTGATGCTGCGTGGAATCAATAATCACATATAAGTTCATTCACAACACAATCACAACGAAAGCCTGGGGAATTTTCCTCAGGCTTTTTGTGTGGAATGAGTGCTGGAATGGGTGTTAGTGCGGAATAGTGTTAGTGCTGTGAGGCCCCTTCGGGGGAGGCTTTTAGGGGGATTGGAATGGTGTGGTGGATTGCTTTAGAAACAAGCGGTTTTTATTGTTGAAAGAGAATTAGTGAGCCACCGACTCGAGCCTAGGGTCTCTCGTCTTTGAAGCCTCAAAGAGACACTAACGAATGGATTCGTAAGTGTCTCTAATTCGCATTCAATGGATGTTCTCACTAATCTTTCAACAAAACCGCTGTTTCCGTCGCAATGGACGTTTTCGGTATACACCTAGAAGCCTCCTGAAGGGAATTCCACACAACAAAGCTGAGGAAAATTGTATGGCGTTCTTTAGATTGTGTTCCTCATTCACGACGGACCGGTGCAGAGATGGAGTGTCTGCTTTTTAGGAGGGGTGTGCTATAATGGGGCGACGAGAGAGGTGAGTCGGATGAGGTATGTGCTTTTATTAAGAGGCGTCAATGTTGGTGGCAAAAATAAGGTCGTGATGAGCGAATTGAAGGAATTGCTGGGGCGTGAAGGGTTCGGCGATGTGGATTCGTACATTAATAGTGGGAACTTATTTTTTGCAAGCGATGAGAGTGTGGAAATAATCGTTTTGAAGGTTGAAAAGGTATTAGAAGAAAATTATGAGTTCGCAATTCCGTTTGCGCTTCTTTCAAAAGAGGATTACTTAGAAGAAATGGCGAGGCTTCCCGAATGGTGGAAGGATGAGTTTGCTAGAAAAGATATTTTGTTTTTCTCACGGGGGACAGATATAAGCGAGGTTATCCAATTTGTAGAAGAGTCTACGTTTTATAATGAAAAAGTTTATATCGGGAAAAGTGCAGTTTTCTGGGCGAAAATTGATGAGGCAGAGTATCAAAAAACGACTTACCATAAGAAGATTTTGAAGCAACCATTTTATAAGACGATTACGATTCGAAATGGAAAGACATTTGATAAAATCGCAGAAATATTGCAGACAGAGCTTCCTTTGTGATAGGGCTTTTTTATGGTACAATAGTGTGTGAATTTGTAGAAGGTGAGGCGCATTATGGAAATTAAAATTATTGAAACTAGTGATATGCATGGGTACGTATTACCTACAAACTATACAGAAAGAAACATGGACTTAGGATTCAGTACGGCGAAGGCTGCGACTATAATTCGTCGCTTAAAAGAAGAAGCGAAGGGTCCTGTGATTCAAATCGAAAACGGGGACTTCATTCAAGGGTCACCATTAAGCTACTATGTTCGTAAACAAGATTCAAAAGTAGCCTCTGATTTAACAAAAGTATTGAACTACTTAAACTATGACTTAGGGATTTTAGGAAACCACGAGTTTAACTATGGGTTAGACTACTTAAGAGAAGCGATTGCGTCTTATAACCACCCAATTCTTTGTGCAAACATTTTAACAAAAGAGAGCAAGCCTGCGTTTGGCGAACCTTACAAAGTGTTCGAGAAAGAGGGTGTGAAAATCGCAGTTTTAGGGATTACAACGCCTTATATTCCAAATTGGGAACAACCTGCAACGGTAAAAGATTTAGTATTCGTGAGCGCGTTGGAAACAGCGAAGAAATACGTTCCAGAAATGCGTAAAGTGGCAGACGTTGTCGTTGTAACTTACCACGGTGGATTCGAGTGCGACCTTTCATGCGGGGACCCAACGGAACTCTTAACAGGAGAAAACGAAGGGTATGCGATTGTGACGCAAGTAGAAGGAATCGACGCGTTAGTGACAGGACACCAACACCGTGTGATTGCACAAAAAGTGAATGGTGTACCAGTGATTCAACCGGGATACCGCGGTGCGTATGTGGGTGAAATCAGCTTAGAAGTGGAAAAAGTAGACGGTAAGTATACAGTCGTTTCAAGCGAAGCAAAACTTCACCCAACAGAAGATGTTCCTGCCGACCCAGCTGTATTAGAAATGTTTAGCGACTTACAAGCAGAAGTGGAAGATTGGTTAGATACTCCAGTAGGAAAAGTTATTGGAGATATGACGATTAAAGATCCACATGCTGCCCGTTTAAGCGAGCATCCATATATTGAATTTATCAATAAGGTTCAAATGGAAGCCAGCGGTGCGGACATTTCAGGAACTGCGTTATTCAACAATGACGGACGTGGGTTCAACTCAGAAATCCGCATGCGTGACGTGATTACGAACTATATTTATCCAAATACATTAGCCGTTCTAAAAGTGAGCGGTGCGGACTTGAAAGCGGCTCTTGAGCGTGTGGCGACGTATTTCATTGTCGAAAATGGACAAGCAGTCTTCAATCCTAAATATGTGGAACCAAAACCTCAATTCTACAACTACGATATGTACGAAGGAATCGAGTACACATTAGACTTCACTAGACCATTCGGCGACCGTGTGACTCGTCTAGAGTATCATGGTAAACCTGTTCAAGATACGGATGAATTAGAAGTAGTGACAAACCAATATCGTGCGGTTGGTGGCGGAAACTATAGTATGTTTAAGCCAGAGAAGATTGTGCGTGAGGTGCAGATCGACATGACGGAGCTCATTGCGGAATACTTGCGCAAACATCCAGTCATCGAAGCAACAGTCAACAACAACTTTAAGACTGTGGTGAAATAAAATATAGACACTTCAAACTCCTCAGAGTTTGTTATAGAAAAGCATTATAGGATACCGGTTTGAGCCTATTGTCTCAAACCTACCAAGCTTCAAACAGTCTCTACGAAATGAAATTTCTAGAGACTGTAATTCACATTGGTTATGATTCCCTATAATGCTTTCTATAACCTCTGAGGAGTTTTTCGTTTTATCAGCGCGTAAGTTGTTGTGTTGCTCCGATGAAGTAAGTGCAAATATTCCTTCATTCGAAATGAGAAAGAGCTAAGAGTGATTGGAGATTCTTATATTGAGATTGCGAAATGTTTAGGATTTTGTTAGGGAATGTTACGGTATAGGTGGGATATGGTATGATGAAG
>CALHVK010000042.1 GCA_938039195.1 uncultured Carnobacteriaceae bacterium | reverse complement strand
TCTATATTGTACGTTTTATGTCTCTGTCTAAGGATTTATATTGTTGCTATAAAGAATACTAGAGGAATGCGTATTTGTCAAGAAAACCTCATTATTCTATCCTGTCTAAATCTACTAAAAAGGAAAAAGCAAAATGTAACATATAAGTTACATTTTGCTTCTTGTACTCTTACTAGATTAACTTGTCAATCACCTTAATAACGCCATTGTTTTCATTAGTATCTGTGACGATGTCCGCGATAGCTTTTACCTCTTCGCTTCCATTTCCCATCGCAATGGCAAGTCCTGCGTATTCTAACATTTCGATATCGTTAGCAGCATCCCCAATAGCCGCGATTTCACTCGGTTGAATATTCAGTTTTTGGGCTAATTTTTCTAATCCAAAAGCTTTATTTACACCTTTTGTTAGTACTTCAACTAAATATTTTTGGCTACGAACCACATAAAATTCGTCTCTCCACTCTTTTGGAATAATTGTTTCAAACTCATTGAGTTGTTCTTCATCACCAAGTAATAAAAGCTTATAAAAATCAGTGGATAACGACTCTTTTTTTGTAATTCGCTTTATTGATCCGTTGACAACTTTCACGTCAAACTCCATCCATTCTGTTGGCTCTTCGTCAAATGAGTAGTAAGAATCAACACCAGCGCCCATGACACTAACTCCGTGTTTCTTTCCTAATTCAATCCACTTTTGAATTTCTTTGGAATCAACAAAGGCATCCATTATGCGTTTTCCAGTCTGGCTCTCGTAAATATTGGCACCATTTTGGCTAATGATATAATGGTTTTCTTCTAAATATCCTAAGTCTTTTAAATACGGGCGAATTCCTGTTTCAGGTCTACCCGTACATAGGACTAACAAAGTGTCAGTTCCTTTCGTATGGAATTCTTTAAAATATTGTTTTGTTTCTTCTAATAATTCTTTTTTACTGTTTAATAAAGTACCATCCATGTCGATAGCGATTAATTTAATCATTCTCAAAACTCCTTTTTAACTACATAATCTATTTTAACATAATTAAAAATAGAATTCCTATACAACAAAAAACACTCTCTATTCGAGAGTGTTTTTCGTTTAATTTAAAATTCGAATTGTAACGTTACGTCTTCCCCATTGATTTGCTTGTTCAACCGTTGTGAAGTGAAGGTCAATGATATTGCCTTTAATCGCTCCACCAGTATCTCCTGCAATCGCAATTCCGTAACCAGGAACTTCTACTAAGCTTCCTAAAGGAATCACGCTCGGGTCAACCGCAACGACTGTTGGATTCTTACGTAAATCGATTCCTGTAGCTGTATAATAGCTTAATCCAGGTTCATTGTATGAATACCCTGTCGCTTGAACGTTTAATGTTCTTCCACCAGATTGGTTGCTTGATGCAGCTGCTTGTGTTGTTGGTGTTTCTGATGTCGCAGGTGCTTGCGTTTGAGCAACCGTTGTAGCAGGTTCAGCTGTCGCAGCTTGAGTAGTTGGTGTTTGCTCCGACGATGATGCTACAGTAGTATTGTTAACCGTTAACTTCGGTACTCCTATAACAGTCGCTGCTATTGCTGATGCAGCTTCTTTTTTCTCTTGTTGCATCTTTTCAAAAGCTGCTTTATTGTCTGCAATCAATTGTTTCAAACTGTTAACAGAACCTTCAAACGCTTGGCTTTCAGCAATTAACTGCTCTTTTTTTGTTACTAAATCAGTCGCTGCTTTCTCAGCTTCTTTTTGCAATCGATTTAATTCAGCTACTTGATTTGATAAGTTCTTTAACACTTCTTCATCCGATTGGAATAATTGTTGAAACACAAATAATCGATTTAAGAAATCTGAAATACTTTCTGAATTTAGTAAATGTAAAATACTGTATGAAACAAAGTCAGAAACTTGAATTTGTTGCAATCGTTTAGATGCGACTTGTTTACGTTCTTCCACTTTTGCTTCTTGCGTCGTAATCTTTTCAGCAAGTGTTTCTTTCTCTTTATTGAGAGAATCGATTTGTTGGTTTAAACTTTCAATTTCTTGATATTTCGAATTCACTTTTTGTAATTCTGAAGTTAATTGCGCTTCTAGTTTTTGGATGTCTGCTTCCTCTGCAAATACAGAAGGCGCTAACGGTCCAAACGCTAATAAGAAAGCCATTAAAGTCAGAACAATTTTTTTAATCTTTTTCAAAAGTGATCATCACCACACTTTCTCCAACTTACCTCACATTTTACATGAGAAACATATTGAGAAAGTATCAGTTATATTACAAGAGTGTAACAAATGATTACAATTTTATGATTCTTTAAGATATGCTTTTAGCGCTTCAAGGAGCTCGTCACTGCTAGAAACAATCTCCCCACGAAGTTTCACAAGGCCTGCTGTATAAAGGTTTACATAGCTAAATTGAGACTCAGCCACTTCTTGTAAAGCCTCTAATTTTTGAGGATTATCTGCTCCTTGTTGACGGCTATCTGTATATAATCCAAGAATTGGCATATCCGCATGATATGCTACTCCGATTTCACTGGCAACACCAACATCAATTGTTGCACCGTCTAATACCGCAATCATTAAGTCTGATTCTAATAATGCATCTGTATCGTATTGGGCAATCATCGTTGAGTCTGCATAAGAACTCTTGTCGTTAATCGCCATTTGTTCTTGCGGCAAATATACCTCTACCCCTGGGAACTGGTTACGTATCTTTTCTACGAGTACTTTGTTAAAGGCTAATTCCATTTCTGAGAATAATGGACTTGCAAAATAAATTTTTGTCATTTGAATACCTCCTCTAATAATCTTATCCTACACTAAATACCGAAAAAAGACCAGAAGACTTTAACGCTTCTGGTCTAATCGTTTATTAATTATATAAAGCATCTACACGTGCTTGAACAGCCTCATCTTCAAGGAACTCATCATAAGTAGAGCCAAGACGGTCCACAATGCCTTTTGGTCCAATTTCGATAATGCGGTTCGCTGTTGTTTGAATGAACTCGTGGTCATGACTTGAGAACAGTAATGAACCTTTGAACGCGATTAAGCCATCATTCAATGCAGTGATTGATTCTAAGTCTAAGTGGTTTGTTGGGTCGTCTAAAATTAACACATTTGCTTTAGAAAGCATTAATTTAGATAACATACAACGAACTTTTTCTCCCCCTGAAAGTACGGTTACTTGTTTCATAACATCGTCTCCAGAGAATAACATACGACCTAAGAAGCTACGTAAGAATGTGTTATCTTGCTCTTCTACTGGTGCGTATTGACGTAACCATTCTAAGATATTTAGGTTCTCGTTAGAGAATTCTTCTGTCATATCTTTTGGTAAGTAAGCTTGACTAGTTGTGACACCCCATTTAAACGTACCACTGTCTGGTTCCATTTCACCTGTTAAGATCTTGAATAATGTTGTAATCGCAATATCTGAACGGCTTAAGAAGGCTACTTTATCGTCTTTTGACAATTGAAAGCTTACGTTTTCGAAAATCACTTCGCCATCAATTGTTTTTGATAAGCCTTCAACTAATAATAAGTCATTACCGATTTCACGCGCTGGTGAGAAGCCAACAAATGGATATTTACGGCTAGAAGGTTGAATATCATCCAATGTGATTTTATCCAACATTTTCTTACGAGAAGTCGCTTGTTTTGATTTAGAAGCGTTCGCAGAGAAACGAGCGATAAACTCTTGTAACTCTTTAATTTTCTCTTCTTTCTTAGCGTTTTGGTCTGCTAATAATTTCGCAGCTAATTGGCTTGAATGTAACCAGAAATCATAGTTCCCAACGAATAATTTAATCTTACCAAAGTCAACGTCCGCCATGTGCGTACATACTTTGTTCAAGAAGTGACGGTCATGGGAAACAACGATAACAGTGTTATCAAAGTTGATTAAGAACTCTTCTAACCATGCGATTGATTTTGCATCCAAACCGTTTGTAGGTTCGTCTAATAAAAGAACATCTGGTTTACCAAATAAGGCTTGCGCAAGTAACACTTTAACCTTGTCTGCTTCGACTAATTCGCTCATTAATTTGTAGTGTTGGTCTTCAGTGATTCCTAACCCTTGTAATAATTGTGAAGCATCACTTTCTGCTTCCCAACCGTTTAATTCCGCAAATTCGCCTTCGAGTTCAGCGGCACGGATACCATCTTCATCAGAGAAATCTTCTTTCATGTAGATAGCGTCTTTTTCTTTCATGATGTCATATAAATGTTTATGACCCATGATTACTGTATCAATAACGCGTTCATCTTCGAATGCGAAGTGGTCTTGTTTTAAGACTGTTAAACGTTCATGTGGATCTAGGATAACTTCACCAGTCGTTGGTTGTAATTCCCCAGATAAGATTTTTAAGAATGTTGATTTTCCGGCACCATTCGCACCAATAACTCCATAACAGTTTCCTGGTGTAAAAGTGATGTTTACATCGTCAAATAATTTGCGGTCTGAAAATAATAGACTTACATTTTGTACTTTTAACATTTCGTTCTCCTTTGTTTATGAATTCGATTCATTCTATCATACTCTTACTCTTTTTTAAACCTTTGTACTAACCGTGACACAAAAATAAGCTAGCCTGCTGTAGACTAGCTCAAAAAGTATTCTGTGTCTTACTTTGTAAATTTCAGTTCAACCTTATATCCATTCTTCGCGGCCATTTCGATAATAGTTGATAAGCGTGGATTCGTTTTCCCTTTTTCTATTGCAGAAATTTTATTTTGTAACAGCTGATTCTCTTCGGCATAGCGACTTTGAGAAAGACCGGTTTCAAGGCGTAACTCTACAAGCTGCAATGCAATCTTTTGCTTCGAATATTCTTTATTAAAATCAGATACAAAATTAGGATACGTAGTATTTAACATAGTGTATAATTTCTTCTGGTATCGTCCCATTTGGTTCACCCTCCTTATAGTCTCTTGAAACCTCAAAGCGAAAATACTCCCGTTTATTCTTTCCTGCTCCCCATTTTTCCCAGACGGCTGGAGTAAGACCTTCTTCTTCAATGATGGTTAGTATTGCTAATATTTTTACCAATTCATCATAAGGACAATCTTTAATATCCTCATATTTTGATTCACTTATTTCAAATGTTTCTCCCATAAACATCCCTCCTAAACACATTATACCGTATAAGGAATATACCGTATACGGTATAACTAACTTTTTATAAAAAAATCCGTAGACAAAATTGCCTACGGATTAACATTATTATTCAGTTACAATAACCGGACGTTTTAAGCGTTCAACCGTTTCAGAAATATTTCTGAAGTGGTCGCTGACACGTTCTAAGTTACTTAATAAGTCCATAACGAAAATACCTGATTCTGCAGAAGCAATTCCTTTGTTCATACGTTTCATGTATTTATCGCGTACTTCAATTTTGAGTTTATCGATATCACGTTCGATTTGAATGGCTTCTTGAACTTTGTTTTGGTCACCAGTGGATAAGGCATCAATTGATAACGTAAATCCTTTTTGAACAAGAGCATATAAGCCATCTAATTCGTGAGCTGTATCTTCGTCTAGGAAGATTTCACGTTCAATAATTGATTTTGCAAAGTCCGCAATGTTTTCTGCGTGATCCCCGATACGCTCAATATCGTTTGCTGTACTAAACAACTCATCGATTGTTTGTTGGTCTTTCGCAGATACACTTTGTTGAGAAATTTCAACTAAATACTTCACAATTGCTTTTTCATACGCATTGATATTTTTCTCGTTTTCAAGAGCTTTCTTCACGAGTTTCTTATCACGTGTACGAGCAGCTCCAATCGCATTTTCTAAAGCAAAGCTAGTTTCTTGTGCCATCGCAGCAAATTCATACATAGTGTTTTCTAACGCGATGGATGGAGTCACCAAGATACGTTTATCAAGATAACGTGTAATGCTTTCCTCTTCGTCTTCTCCATCTGGAATAATCATTTGGATTAACTTGACTAAAAGATTTGTGAATGGGAATAACACAATCACGTTGACGATATTGAAAATCGTATGCGCATTGGCAATTTGACGAGGAACATTACCTGGATCAATGCTTTCAACGACATTCACAAGAATTCCACGAAGGAATAACATAAAGTAAATTGTACCGATAACGTTAATCATTAAGTGGAATAACGCCACTTGTTTCCCACGACGAGAAGTTCCTAAACTACTAATTAACGCTGTTGTACATGTTCCAATGTTATCTCCGAAGATGATAAATACAGCTGTTGTAATCGGAAGCACCCCTTGACTAGCAAGAGCGATTAATACCCCAATTGTTGCTGAAGAGCTTTGTAACACAAGGGTCATTAAAAGACCAATTCCTACTCCGATAAATGGATTGCTACCATATTCAAGAATCCAGTTTGTAAACTCTGGTAATTCTTTTAACGGTTGTAAAGCAGAACTCAACGAACTCATACCAATGAATAAAATACCAAAACCAATAAAGATTTCACTAGCTTCTTTTACTTTTGGATTTTTAGTAAGCATGTTCGCTACTAAACCTGCAGCAATTACAAGTGGTGCCCATTGTGACAAGTTAAAGGAAACCATTTGCCCTGTAATCGTTGTTCCGATGTTTGCCCCAAAGACAACTCCTACTGCTTGCGCTAATGTCATTAGTCCAGCATTTACGAAACCAACAACCATTACTGTCGTTGCTGAAGAACTTTGAATGATTGTTGTTACAAACATCCCAACAAGTACTGACATAAATCGATTTTTCGTTAATTTACGAATAATCCCTTTTAACCCTTCTCCGGCTACTTTTTGTAATCCGTCGCCCATCAATTGCATCCCATACAGGAATAGGCTTAAACCTGCAATTGCGCCGAGAAACATCGTCGTATACATAAGTCAATAACTCCTTTAAAGTTAAGTGTAATGTGGAATGCTATCCACGTGCATTGTAACATATTGAAAGTCATTAAGAAAGTGTTCGCTTCACATCTGCTTGGTTAAAATGATTCACTAACGATTGGATGTTTTGAACGTATTCCAAACACCCAACATAGTTTCCTTCTTCATCCCATACAGCGTGATACGTTACGTGAACCATCATGCCGTCTTTCTTAAACCACATCTCTTCTTTTTCTTTTTGTTTTGACTTTAATTGCTCGAAAATAGTTTGAACAGTTTCATGTACTTTTGGTGGGTGGCATAAAATGACGTCACGACCAATTGCGCTTGGTGTTCGTTTGAAGATTTTCTCTTCACCATTTCCTTCATTGTAGTATTTCACGATATTATTGTGGTCTACAAACGATAATTCCATCGGTAATAAATTCAAAATCAGATTGAGTTGCTTTAATGAAAGTGAACCAGTCGATAAAGGAATGTCTCCCTCTTCTTCTAACTGAGCTTGTGCTTTAATAGGCGCAAAGTCTTTCTTAACCGCCCATTCCTTTTCAGGTTTCACAATACAATATCCATATTCTGGAGACTGAGCGGCAATCGATTCCCAATCGTCAACATGAAAAACTTGTTCTACCATTGGAATCAAAATATTCTCTTCCTTTTGAATCATTTCGAGTAATTCATCACGAACCACTTCGAATTCTTCTAACACATTCTCTTGGCCGTTAGAAAGAGCCTTCTTGAAATCTTTATATAAGTCACGAATTTGATCATCGACACCCCACATAACTTTAGGAGGTGCTGTGATTCCCTTTTTCTCCATAATTGGAAACATCGCATATTCTTTACGCTGATAGTGATGATCGAATTGATCAAGAAGTGAGATTTGGCGATCCAATCCTTTTTTAATTGTTTCATCCTTCGTCTCTAGATAATTCTTTAGCAAACGTTCCACACGGTCTAGTGCCCCTCTAATGGCTAAATTTTCCATCTTCATCACATGAACCGGGTGGCCAGGTTGTTCAAAATCAGCAATAGTCGTTTCTGTGTTTACTTTTGACCCCATCAAGTTTGCATGAACATTACATAGGCTCATAATTTCAGCAAAGGTAATCCCTTCACTCATGAGATTGCGTTCCATTAACTGGATTTCATAAGGAGTGATTTCGTCAAAAGCTTCATTAAATTCTTTTTGAATGACTTCTTTATCTTCTCCTGCGTGAAGACGAAGCATTAAATCTTTTAAAATCTCCTGACGCTCTTCCATCGTGTAATCATCTTTAGCCATCTAATCCCTGCTTTCTTTAACGATGTATCCATTCATTTCTAATGTTTCTACAATTGTTTCTAAGGGAATTTTTGCAATTTTTGAACCCTTAACAAGATTCGTGATACGACCAACCGTATGAACCATTTGTGGTTGATTGAGAGGTTTAAAACCAATCTCTACAAGCAAATCCTTTACTTCTGGATGCTCAGTAATCGTCGTATAGACGCTATCTTCTAAATAAATAGTATTCAAAGTTTCCCCTCCTATCTAAAGATAAAATATAGTGATAAATATGGTGCAAACGTGCGATATACAAGATAAATAATGTATAAAATAATGGTTACTCTTGTAAAAGTAATTTGTGTAATTCCATAAAATCCACGATTAACATCGATGTATTCTTTAATATCTTTCCATTTTAAAATAAGTACAAAGACTAAAATGACAAATCCAACCAAATCTAGAACTTGTACAATAGAAAAGTCTCCGAATTTGACCATTTGTTCCAAATAAATATCAACCACAACTGCAAATATGAAGTTATTCATCATATGGGCTACTACTGCCCATTGGAAGCCATATTCAATAGCAACATAAGCAAAAACAATACCTGCCATAAATGTGAAGACTTCTTGTGTAATATTGGCATGGAATAGTGAGAAAATAAGAGCTGTAAATAGAATCGTAAATACTTTCCCGTAACGCTCAAGACGATATCCAATAAATCCTCTAAAGATAAATTCTTCTACAACAGGAGCCATCACTCCTAAATACAATACAAAAATAATACTTGCCGTTATGTCCTCACTTGTATTTGCTATAAGTGTTACCGGAATACCCATCTCAAGGAGTAATTTCTCAATTCCTCCTAAAATCAATTTTGAGATAAAACGAACCCCATATAAACTAGCACATATCATCGCAAATGACTGGATATTCATTTTTCTAGGAGCAACGTGTTCATAAATACGTTTCATTGGGAATTTTTTAGAAATAGACCAAAGGAGTAAGCTTAGACCAGCGGCAATAAATAACCCAACACCCCAAATTGAGTAATACTCTTGTGTAGTTACTGCTTCGTCGTGTGCTGCCAGTTGACCAACAGTAGCGAAAAAGAAGAAAACTAACATATAACCAATTAATCTTCTTCCAATAGAAGTAATGTCCTTTTTAAACGATTCTTCCATATCTTCTTTGTAAAACTCATTTTGTGGGTCGAAGTCTTCAGACCCTCTTTGTTCATTAAATGTTACTTCTTCTTTATATGATTCAAACATTTACACACCTCGTGATTCCTTATATTTTTTAAATACTTTTCTTAATCGGAATACCAAGAATATACAACTACTCATTAATCCGATGATGAGTCCAATCCAGTAAGAATACGGACCTGCATTAAATCCATTATCTAAAATAAAACCGATTGGTAACCCTATAATCCAATAACCAATTAAAAACAGGATGAATGGCATTTGGACGTCTTTAAACCCTCTAAGTGTTCCTTGAATTGGAGCTGCCACAGCGTCAAACAGTTGAAACAAGAGACTATAGGTTAAAAACACAACCGTTAATTGAATAAAGTCTGGGTCTGTCCCGTAAAAAGAGGCCACTGATTGAATATTGAACGCTAATAAAGTCAGCGTCACAACAGCAAGTGTCACAGCCGTTGCAATTCCAATGTAAGCAAACTGCATTGCTGAACGAATATCCTTTCGACCCACTTCGTATGAAACAATGATGGTCAATGCCGTGGAAATACTAATCGGGAATGCATAAACTACCATCGCAAAATTCATTGCAGCTTGGTGGGATGCGATAATGGATGTTCCAAATTTCGACATGAGTAATCCTACAAATGCGAAAACAGCAACTTCTGCAAATACCGATAACCCTATTGGAATCCCAATCTTAAACGGTTCCTTCCACATTTTGGTATCAATTCCACTCCATTTTAAAACATCATATTCTTTTAATACTGGATGTTTTCTAAAGACTACAACTGCTACAACAAGTAATCCCCAGTAAGCCAGTGCAGTTCCAAGTCCAGCCCCAGCTCCTCCCATTTCAGGAAAGCCAAACTGACCGTAAATCAGTGAATAGTTAAAGAACATATTGAGTGGAACCAATAATACCATCAGCATCATCGATACTTTAGTTAATCCTAAAGCATCCACAAAAGATCTTAAGACACTAAAGAGTAATAATGGAATAAACCCTAAGGATAACAACGTTAAATATCCTACTGCTACAGCTTCCACTTCTCGTTCTAAATTCATAACCCCTAAAACAGGTTTAAGAAATAGTGCTCCAAAAACAAATAGACCAATAGCTAAAACTACGCCAATGATTAAGTATTGACGCATCACTTGCTCTATCTTATCCAATTTCTTCTGTCCAAAATATTGTCCAACAATCGGTACAAGCCCTGAAATTAACCCAGTCAATAAGGAGAAAAATGGCGCATACAAGCTACCACCAATCGAAACCCCTGCAAGATGAACTTCGTTATAACGTCCTGTCATTACGGTATCGATAAACTGAGCCGAATAATTGGCAATTTGATAGATTAAAACTGGTATTAAGATTGTTAAAAGAGCTTTAAACTTATGATTTTCTTGTATCGTAGTTTTCATAACACCCTCCTAACATAATTCTTCAATCGATTTTACTTTAAAAATAGCACTAGGAAGAACATCTGGATTATTAGGTTCACTTGTCACAGCGATAAATCCAGCTGTACTTGTAGCAAACTCCTCATCTACTGTTGAGTCACCGATATAAATCATCTCGTCAAAAGAAACGCCGAATTGATTTTGAATAGCAACTAGCGAATCCGTTGCAGGTTTTGAAGGAAATTCATCAGTGGTTCCAACAAAGTCGAATAACTCACCAATTCCAGCAACCTTTAATACGGCTTCTGCTGGTAAACGAGAATCATTGGTCACTAAGGCTATCGTGTATCCTTCTTCTTTCAATCCACTTAGTGCTCTCTTTACCTGTCCAAGAGTTTGGATTTTCTCTGAATGAGACAAAATATAGTCTGCAAAGTAATGCACCACAAAGTTATAATTTTCTTCGATATCAATTGCTCTAAATTCATTTATAACTTCTAGCATATCACGAACCGAACCAGCAGCAATCACGCTATTTTCAATGATATCTGTTTCAGTGATACCAAGACGGTCAAATAACTCGTCGTGCTCTTCATTCGTTAGATTCATCTCATTACGATTTATTAATTCATCAAGAACTAAAATCGTTGGTTCAAACCATAATGTAGATGTATCTGTCAAAGTGCCATCTTTATCGAAAATCAATACCTTAATATTATTCTCTGTTAAATAGTTTAAAAATTCTTCTTTCATTATTCGATACTTTGTAACTCCACAGAAATAATGTTGTCCAATGCGTTAATTTCTTTAATCACATCTTCCACACTAACCGTCGCCTCAGAAATATCAATCATAATTTGAACAACGGCGACACTATGAATGGCTAATCCTTGGAAAATCGTCAAAATGTTCATATCACGATTTGCGAACACTTCAAGCGTCTTAGTGAGTGTTCCTTTGATATTTTTCATATGGATATTAATGGATGCTTTTCTCCCAGCATTTACAGATGAAAAACCTTGTACTTTACGATAATACTTATAATAAACACTGCGTGAGATGCCAACCATCTTCACTACTTCAGTGACATCTTTGGCTTGTCCTGTCGCTAGTAATTCTTTGGCTTGTAATACTTTAGCAAAAACAGGAGGCACTGCATCTTCAGAAACTAAAAAATGTTTTTGTCGATTCATTATTTGTCCCTCTTTCGTAATCATTTGTATCTATTTTACCTTACATCATGGACAGATGGCAATTATTTCCGGCTAAAAGAACACGAAAAAAGAAGCTAGAAAACTAGCTTCTTGTCATAAAATCGTATGGTGTTAAGTCGTCCATTCCAATCATCGGAGAAATAAGTCCTTCTTCGATTGCTTGGATGGTTAATTGAATTTCTTTTTCTTCAATGGAGTCGTTAGACTCACTCGGTGACGAATTTGTTTTCTCCAGTATTGCTGGGGCTTCTTCTGTCTTTTCTATATCAAAATTCGTTAAGAACTCTTGTAAGAAAGTCGCCCGTTTTGGCGGAACCGTTGTTGCACTCTTTTGGAATGCCCCCGCTTCCCCACACATAATCAGATACTGCTGACTACGTGTAACGGCTGTATACAATAGATTTCTTTGCAACATACGCGAGTACTGATTCACCATTGGTAAGATAACCATCTTGAATTCGGAGCCTTGCGCCTTATGAATGGAGCAACAATACGCTAGCGTCAGTTGTTGCCAATCCGTTCTATGGTATTCCACTTCCATTTGATCAAATAAGACGAATATCTTATCCACTTGATCATCATTTTCTTTAGCAAATTGAATCGCAGTGATTTCACCAATATCTCCATTATAGACATTCTCTTCCGGTAAATTCACCAGTTGTAAAACCTTATCGCCAACACGGAAGACCTTGTCGAAGGACTCGACTTCACGAACTGAATTCCCAATTTTTGGATTCAAGATTTCTTGCATCATCTGATTGATAGCATTAATCCCAGCATCTCCTTTATACATCGGAGCTAATACTTGAATATCTCGCTTCGTATAGCCTTTTTTTAGAGCTGCTACAACAACTTGTTCAATAATAGTAACCAAACGGTCTGTTGAACATGGTAAAAAGCTACGGTCCGTTTGTTTTTCCATAAAGTTACGCGGTAAGAAACCATCTTTAATGCTATGCGCTAATTCGACAATAGAAGATTGCTGTGTTTGACGGTGAATTCTTTTTAATTCAATGGCGGGGATTTGATTTGTTTCTAGTAAATCCGTTAAGACTTGTCCCGGACCAACCGAAGGCAATTGATTACTATCTCCTACGAGTAAAATCTTCAACCCTTCTGGAGATGCTTTAAATACACGATTCATTAACCATGTATCTACCATCGACATTTCATCGATAATTAAGAATTCTCCATTAATTTCCTTATCTTCAAAACTATCATCCACACTATCAATTGCAATCCCTAATAACCGATGAATCGTTGAAGCAGGATATCCTGTCAATTCATTCATCCGTTTTGCTGCTCGTCCAGTTGGCGCTGCAAGAACAATCGCTTCTTCAATTTCATCATCATTCTCTAATTCCTTAAGCTGAGCATAGACATCAATTACTGCATTAATAATCGTTGTCTTCCCAGTACCAGGTCCACCCGTTAATACAAAGAGCGGTTCAGTCATAATGCGATAAATAGCCTCTTTTTGAGACGCATCATATTGAATATCGAATTTCTCCTGCGTTCTTTCAATCGCTTCTTCAATTTTCTCTTTACTAATTTCTTCTTTAGAAGCTGTAATTCGTTTGGACAGAGCGTTACTTATTCCTAGTTCTGCATAGTATAAAGAAGCAATCGCAATGCGGTTTTCATCCGAAAACACAACACCTTCGCGAATCAATTCGTTTAATGCATCTACTAACTTATCGGGTTCGATTAAGTAGTTTTGACAAGTCTCAAGTAATCGTTGCGCTTGCGTGATTAACACTTCAGCCATCAAGTAAGTATCTCCTGTTTGATAACAGAAATCTCTTGTCACAACAAAGAGCGCTCCTTTTAGCCTAGAAGTGTCATCTGGGTCAATTCCCATCGATTGGGCAATGCTATCCATTCTTCTAAATCCTAGTCCCTCTATTTTTTGAAGAAGAACATAGGGATCTTCGTCTAACACCGCTCTTGCCTTATCTTTGTACATGCCGATAATCTTTTGCGCAATCGCAGGAGTAAACCCAAGATTCGTGAGTTCAAACATCAACTTCTCAGTCCCCTGATTTTGTTGAATTACTTCACGGATCATTTCTTTTTTCTTTTTCGTTAGGCCACTAATTCCATCAAGCGCAGTATCGTCGTTTAAAATACGCTCCATGGCATCCTCGCCTAATTTTTCGATAATCTTCTCAGCCGTCTTCTCACCAATTCCTGGAAAATGAGCACTTGATAAATATTGAATGAGTCCTCTTTTTCCAGTAGGTTGTGTCTGCTGATAATTATCCGCTTGGAATTGTTCCCCATATTTTGGATGAGAAACAATCTTCCCATTAAAACGATAGGAGATATCCGAATGAATTTGTCCGAAAATCCCTGTTACAACAATCTCATCATCCACATCCACGCAATCAGATTCGATTACACGAACAAGCATGACTTTATAGAAGTTTTGAGGGTTCTCGAAAAAAGTCGTTAATACTTCCCCTACAATATAAGGTGTATCACTCATTTGGACTCTCCTTTCTGTTAATAATTATTATACGTATTGACGTTCTTCGCCATCCATATAGGCTTTATCGATGATACCTCCACCAAGGCACTCTTCACCATCATAGAATACAACGGCTTGACCAGGTGTAATCGCACGAACTGGTTCATCAAAAATCACTGTAGCCAATGTTGGATCATTTTCATCTAATACGACTTTCACTTTAGTATCTTGTTGACGATATCTAAATTTAGCGGTACATTCAAATGTCTTTTCTCTTGGGTTATCATTTGTAAATTGAATATCTGTAGCCGTTAAACTATCGGAATAAAGGTTTGGATGGTGGAACCCTTGACCTACATATAAAGTATTTGTAGATAAGTCTTTTCCAATGACAAACCATGGATCATTAGTCTTACCACCGCCGCCAATTCCTAATCCTTGGCGTTGACCAATTGTATAGTACATAAGTCCAGCGTGGTCACCTTTTACTTCTCCATCAAGAGTTACCATTTTTCCAGGTTTAGCAGGTAAATAGTTTGATAAGAACTCATTGAAGTTTCTCTCCCCAATGAAGCATACTCCTGTTGAGTCTTTCTTCTTCGCTGTTGCAAGATTATACTTTTCAGCAATCTCACGGACTTCTTTTTTCTCTAAGTGACCAATTGGAAACATCGCTTTTTCCAATTGCTTTTGATTCAATTGGCTTAAGAAATACGTTTGGTCCTTATTATTGTCTTTTCCTCTTAATAGGTGAACAATTCCGTTTTCGTCCTTCTCAACACGAGCATAGTGGCCCATTGCCACATAATCTGCTCCTAATTGCATCGCGTAATCTAGGAAAGCTTGGAATTTCACTTCTTTATTACACATCACATCTGGATTCGGTGTACGTCCTAAGCGGTACTCACGTAGGAAATATTCAAATACACGATCCCAATATTCTTTTTCAAAGTTCACTGAATAATACGGAATACCGATTTGTTCTGCAACGGCTGCGACGTCTTTGTAGTCTTCAGTTGCTGTACAAACGCCATTTTCGTCCGTATCATCCCAGTTTTTCATAAAAATACCGATGACATCATATCCAGCTTGTTTTAACAGTAAAGCTGTAACTGAGGAGTCAACCCCTCCACTCATGCCAACGACAACTCTTGTTTTTTCGTTACTCATTCTTTCACCATCATTTCTTTTTATTTCCTGAACTAGTCGATTTGAAGGTCGAGTTATCAGAATTTACCCTAATTTTAAATTTATTTTCTATTTTTTCAAAAATTTTGCTTGAAAATCATTGAAAATGCGATAGTACTGGGATTTTTGCCCAATTGTGTTTTTGACAAACGGTTGCGTTTTCACTATAATTAAGTTGAGAAAAAGGGGGCGAAGGTGTATGATGATCTCTTTACGAGCAGCACGGGTTAATCGTAATTTAACACTATTGGAAGCCGCCAAATATCTTAAAATAAACAAAGATACGCTTACGAAGTATGAAAAAGATTCAACTAATCTTCCATATTCTCTAAGCAAGAGAATGCAGGAGCTTTATGAAGTTCCTAGCGAGAATCTTTATTTTGGCGACACTCAAAGCTTCGTAGCACAATTTAAGCCGCTACCTGAAGTCGAATAATACAGCTACAGGGAACACCGCCCGTGCATGATAAACGAGACAGTTCAATTTTGAACTGTCTCTCTTTTCTTATACACTATTTTGTTGTTACTTCAAGAACGCCTCGTTCAACAAGCCCTTCTAAAATAAACTCTAATTTCTCAACAGCCATCGCAGTATTCGCTTTGCCGTATAAGTCAACTGTTTGTAATCCGTTTTTTGTTACTGTAGAGATCTTCAATTGTTTTTTATCTTTATCAACCATGACTTTTAATTTTAATCCACGGTGATCATCAATTGTTTCATCTAAACTACGAATTAATTGGAAGTTCCCAGATTTTGTTTCAGTAAAGCCATTATCACGTAATGTATATCCTTTACAAGTTGGATTAACTGAAAAGACATGGTTTGATCCTTTTAATGATGCAGTTGGTGTAAATGCCATATGCGCTTCTCCTCTTTCTTTTAATACATGATTAGTTTACCATATTTTGCCTTTAAACAAAAGCTCTCCATTAACGTAATGCGTCTACGAATGCATCAATATCCTCTTTTGTTGAACTCATTCCAAAGGAAAGTCTGATCGATTCTTCAAGGCGGCTGTTTTCACCAGGATACATTGCAGATAATACAGGACTGATTTGTACACTTCCTGCCGAACAAGCTGAACCTGCTGAAATAGATACATCTTTTAAATCATTAAAGATTAAGGTTTGTGTTGATTTTCTTCCCTTTAGCCAAATATTGCAAATATGTGGATTTTTAGGATTTGAGCTTCCATTCATTTCAAAACTAATTCCTTGTTGAGTTAATTTAGTCATTAAATACTCTTGAAGTTCTTGATACGTTTTAACTAACTCTTCTCTAGCTGCCACTACAATTTGCATTGCTTTTTCAAATCCTAGAATATAAGGAACATTCTCTGTTCCAGCTCTAAACCCTAACTCTTGACCGCCCCCTTTAATTAAAGCGTGAAGCGGTGCATCTTTTGATTTGTATAAAAAGCCAATGCCTTTTGGAGCATAAATTTTATGCCCAGAAGCTGATAAATAATCGATTCCATCCACATTCAATTCCTCTTGTGCAAAGGCTTGAACGGCATCCGTATGAAAGAATACTGGTGTCTCTTTTAACAAAGCTGCAATTTCTTCAATTGGGAATCTTGCTCCTGTCTCATTGTTGACCGTCATAATTGAAACTAAACGCGTATCTTCTCTAAGAGCTTTCTCAACTTGGGATACTGTCACAATTCCATCCTTATTCGGAGCTAAAAATGTCACATCAAATCCCTCTTCTGCTAAAAATTCAGCAGGTTTTCGAGCGGATGGATGCTCCACACCAGAAACAATGATATGTCCTTTATCATGTGCAAAGTGCTCCCTAATACTCTCGAACACTAAATTATTCCCTTCAGAACCTGAACTTGTAAATATAATAGCATCTTGTGGAGCTGCTTGTAATTCAGATAAAATCGCTTTTTTTACACGTTCAATTTTTTGCTTTTGTTCACGACCGATACGATACACACTTGAAGGATTCCCAAAAGAAGCCATTTCCTTTGTAATCACTTCTAACACTTCTTGGTTAACGGGTGTTGTTGCTGCATAATCTAAGTAATTCACCTTGTACTCTCCTCACTTTCAAACAATATTATTATACGGGATGTCTAATCTTTGTCCTAATAAGATGTTTTAATCTTTCCTATTATATCATTCTTTAAACTTATGATACACTAAACATAGAGAATTTAAAGGAGGAACTGTCATGAACCATCAACCGCTTGCTTACCGCATGCGACCTCGTACCATTGACGAAGTGTTTGGTCAAGAGCATCTTGTCTCTCCTGGAAAAATCATCAATCGTATGGTTGTGGCCAAACAATTATCATCCATGATTTTATATGGGCCTCCAGGAACTGGGAAAACAAGTATCGCTAGTGCCATTAGCGGAAGTACAAAGGTTGCTTTTAGACAACTTAATGCCGCAACCGATACAAAAAAAGACTTACAAATTGTAGCTGAAGAAGCCAAAATGTCTGGCAGCGTGATTCTCCTACTAGATGAAATTCATCGTCTTGATAAAACGAAACAAGACTTCCTATTGCCCCATTTAGAAAACGGTCGAATTATTTTAGTCGGAGCAACCACTGAGAATCCATACATCTCGATTAATCCTGCGATTCGTAGTCGTACACAAATCTTTGAACTGAAACCACTCTCTTCTGAAGATATTAAAAAAGCACTCTTAAAGGCAATCGAAGATGAAGAACGTGGTCTAGGCAAACTCAATTTAGAAGTGACAAAAGAAGCCTTAAATCACTTTGCAACTAGTACAAATGGAGACGTTAGAAGTGCCTTAAACGCTCTTGAACTAGCCGCAAAATCTACTGAACCAAGTAAGGATGGCCATATTCACATTTCCATTCAAATTGCAGAAGAATGTATTCAACGAAAAGCCCTCTCCTATGATAAAGATGGCGATCAGCATTATGATGTCATCTCTGCTCTTCAAAAATCGATTCGCGGTTCTGACGTAAACGCAGCCTTGCATTACGCAGCTCGTTTAATGGAAGCTGGAGACCTTACCAGTTTAATGAGACGTCTCTTAGTCATTGCCTACGAAGACATTGGGTTAGGAAACCCACAAGGAGTATCCCGTGCTGTTTCTGCTGTACAAGCGGCTGAACGTCTCGGTTTACCTGAAGCTAGAATTCCGCTTGCAAATGCCATTATCGAACTTGCCCTTTCGCCAAAATCTAACACCGCGATTCGTTCAATCGATAGTGCCTTGTCAGATGTAAGAAAAGGTCGTGCGATTAGTATTCCAGACCACTTAAAAGATGCCCATTATTCAGGCGCTCAAAAATTAGGTCGTGGCGTTGGCTACAAGTATCCCCATGACTATCCAGGACACTTTGTAAAGCAGCAATACTTACCGGATGCGCTAAAAAACGAAGAGTATTTCACTCCAGAACCAACCTCTTCCTATGAAGATGCTTTGATGAAACAATACCAAAAATTTCGTCAAAAATAATTAGTGATTTCTTAAGAAATCGGTACCAAAGTTTTATTGCATTTCACCGTTTCATGTGCTACTATAATGACATAGAGATCTACGATGTGCGCGGTATTTACTAAGTGTTGACCGAACAATTTACGACTTTTTAGGGATTCAGATTGATATTACAGATAACAAGCCCTTTCACTTGGTAGTTAGGAAGTAATACATAGAAGCCCACCTGCTTTAGATGCGGGTTCAAACTAACAAATACATCAAACGGCATCACTGGAAATCTATATAAAGTTATTAACTTTAGGCCACTCTTTATGAGTGGTTTTTCTTTTTGCAAAAATCCCTATACTATCCGTTTTGGTTCCCTTTTCATTCGTTTTATTTAGGTGTATAATAAGAATATCAAGAATAAGGATGTGATGATATGTTTCATGAATATGAAAAAATACTCGTTCCGATCGATGGGTCTAAAGAAGCAAAACTAGCCTTTGATAAAGCTATTGAAGTTGCTAAACGAAATCATGCGAAACTTGTTTTAACACATGTAATCGATACTCGTTCACTTCAAACTCCAACTGGTTTTGAAGGTAACTTCTCTGATGAGATTCGTAAACAAGCCGAAAACTTATTTGCAGAATATGTGGAATATGCTAAGACTCATAACTTTACTGATGTTGAAACTGTTCTTGAATACGGCTCACCAAAAGCAATCATTTCAAAACAACTTCCAAAAGACTATGGAATCGATCTTATTATGATGGGCGCTACTGGATTAAACGCGGTGGAACGTCTCTTTATCGGTTCTGTTTCTGAGTATGTGATTCGAAATGCGTCTTGCGATGTTTTAGTCGTAAGAACAGACTTAGAAAACAAACGTCCTTAATAAATATCACTAAATAAATAAGCACAGGATTTCTCCTGTGCTTATTTTTAATGATTTTTAGTATCTAGAATAATGGTCACTGGTCCGTCATTCACAAGACTCACTTGCATATCTGCACCAAACTCTCCTGTTTCAACGGTTAACCCATACTCCGTACGCAGCAACTCATTGAATTCTTCGTATAGGTTTGTAGCGAAATCTGGACTGGCAGCGCCTGTAAAGGAAGGTCTATTCCCTTTCTTCGTGTCGGCAAATAGCGTAAACTGCGAAACGGATAAAATCTTTCCTCCGATTTGGTCAATCGATAAATTCATTTTTCCATTTTCATCACTAAAGATACGCATCCCCGCAATCTTTCTTGCTAAGTAAGACGCATCATCACTAGTATCTTCAGGGCCCACACCAACTAACAATAAGAAGCCTTGATTAATCTTACCGACAACGACGTCATCGATAGAAACACTTGCAGACTTCACTCGTTGCAATACAATTCTCATGAATTCCTCCTATGAAATCACACGACGAACACTGTATACATCTGGAATCTGTTTAATTTTATCCACAATAAAATCTAATTGATGCGTATTCATAATTCCGATATTCACTGAAATCGTCGCAATCTTATTCGCATCGACTTTACCATTCACAGAGTTCAATGATTTCGTCGTACTATTAATAACGTTTAAGACTTCGTTTAACAATCCATTTCTATTGTATCCTTCTACAACAAGCTCTGTATCATATTGCTGACTTGTATTAGCTGTATCTTCCCAATCAACTTCAATTAAACGACTTTGTTCGTTCTCTGGTACTTGAACGTTTGGACAGTCTTTTCTATGAACAGAAATCCCACGTCCTTTTGTAATATAACCAACAATATCGTCCCCTGGAACTGGGTTACAACAACGACTTAAACGGATAAGTAGATTGTCCACTCCTTCGATGACAACGCCACCTTCGTGACGAATCTTCATCTTTTGACTTTCTTTCTTCTGTCCTTGAGGAGTTGTTTTCTCAAAGGCTGTCTCCACTACTTTTTGGTCTTCGATTTCGCGACGAGCCTTGTCAGTCATCTTATTAGCAACCGTTTGATACGAAATCTCACCAAATCCAATTGCAGCAAACAAGTCTTCTTCTGTTCCAAAATTGAAACGAGTGGCAATATCCTTCATTCCTTGTTTGGTCATGAAGTCCTTGAAATTAAATCCAAGTTCTGTAATTTGTTTTTCTAATAATTCGCGCCCTTTTAGAATATTCTCATCACGGTCTTGTAATTTAAAGAAACGCTTGATTTTATTCTTTGCACGACTCGTAAATACTAAATTAATCCAGTCACGAGAAGGTCCAAACGAATTTGCTGACGTTAAGACTTCTACGATATCACCAGTCTTTAACTGATAGTTCAATGGAACAATCTTATTATTGACTTTGGCACCGACTGTTTTGTTTCCGACTTCAGTATGGATATTATAAGCAAAATCAAGTGGGCCAGAACCTAAAGGAAGCTCAGATACATCTCCTTTTGGTGTAAAGACATAGACCTTATCGCCAAAGATGTCTTCCTTCACGCTATTCATGAAATCTTTGGCATCTTTTGTTTCATTTTGTAGTTCAATTAAGTCTTTGAACCAATCCAATTGTTTTTGTAATGGATCGTTCGTCACTTTTTCTTTATTTCCTTCTTTATAAGCCCAGTGAGCCGCAACCCCGTATTCAGCAACTCTGTGCATTTCAAACGTACGGATTTGAATTTCTACTGGTCGTCCGCCCGGTCCGATCACGGTTGTGTGGATGGATTGATACATATTCGCCTTTGGAATCGCAATATAGTCTTTAAAACGACCTGGCATTGGTTTCCATTTTGTATGAATCGCTCCAAGAACAGCGTAGCAATCTTTAATGCTATCTACTAATACACGGATGGCAAGTAAATCGTAAATCTCACTAAACTGTTTCTTTTGGTCCTTCATTTTACGGTAGATGGAATAAATATGTTTTGGACGTCCGTAAATGACCGCATCAATTTCCAAATCTTTTGTCGCTTCTTTAATATTTTCAATCGTTGTATTAATGTACTCTTCTCGTTCATCACGTTTTGAATTCATTAAATGGACGATACGATAATATTGCTGTGGGTTTAAATAACGAAGAGACGTATCTTCTAATTCCCACTTAATTTTATTCATCCCTAGACGATGTGCGAGCGGTGCATAAATCTCAAGCGTCTCTTCTGCAATCATGCGTTGCTTTTCAGGCTTATGGAATTTCAACGTTCGTAAATTATGCAAACGGTCTGCCAATTTTACCATGATTACACGAAGATCATTTGCCATCGCAAGAAGCATCTTACGGTGATTTTCCGCTTGTTGTTCTGCATGAGATTTATATTTAATTTTCCCTAGCTTTGTAACACCTTCAACAAGAAATGCCACATCTTTGCCAAATTCATACTCGATATCGTCAATACTAAAACCAGTATCCTCAACGACATCATGAAGAAACCCAGTTGCAATCGTGTCTGGATCTAGCTTTAATTCAGCAAGAATCCCAGCTACTTGAATGGGATGCACAATATAAGCTTCTCCAGATTTACGAATTTGTTCTTTATGAGCATATGTCGCAAAATAGATTGCTTTTTCAATAAATTTAATATGTGTTTCGTTCATGTACTCCTTACACATTGCAAGGACATCATCTGCGGTATAAGTCTTATTTTTAGACATTTGTAAACTCCTTAAGCATTTCTTGCTTCAATGTAATCTTTATAGTAACGCGACATGAGACTATCGTCAACTATTGGTTCTTATAATAACTCACATTGATAGGAAACTGCAGCTAGTGCATACAACGGTGCTGTTTCAGCGCGTAAAATACGTGGCCCAAGAGAACATGGAAGATATCCACTTTTCTCTAATAACTCCACCTCTTGTTCTTCGACGCCACCTTCTGGTCCGAAGACGAAAATAATGCGCTCGTTGCCTTGTAATGACTGTAAACTCTTAACCAATTGAAGGCTTTCTCCAACTTTAGCAGACTCTTCATAGGCAATTAACTTCTGTTCAAAGTGCGAAGTATAACTAGCCAACTCTTTTAATGTCATTACGTTCGTTACGCGAGGAACTTTGAGTCGATGCGATTGTTCGCTCGCTTCTTCGGCAATCTTTTGAAGTCGTTCGATTTTTTTAGATGACTTATCTCCTGTCCATTTAACTACGTTTCGTGTCATAGAAAGCGGAATGATTTCACTCACGCCTAGTTCTGTCGCCTTTTGGACAATCCAGTCAAGTTTATCTCCTTTTGAGAGACCAACTGCAATCGTAACTGCAACTGGTAATTCTACTTTCTGCTCTAAAAGTTCTACGGCTTTCACTTCAAATGGTTCTAATGCAGTCACTTCAACAATGGCTAATTGACTGTTATCATCAACCACTTCGAATAGTTCTCCCACACGTACTCTCATCACTTTCTTCAATTGATGCACTTGCTCTTTTGAGAATTCTAGCGAATGCGTCATTTCACTGACAATTCCTTTTACAAAATACCGTTGCATTATTCTACATCCTTTTTCATTACAAAGCAGTTCCACTCTTTCATCGTCATGCGTTCTACTAGAGTAAACCCTGCTTCTTCATATGCTTCTTGTACTTCACGTGCTTTTGATTCAATAATCCCTGATAAAATTAATGTTCCATTCTCATTTAAGTTACGATACGTATCTTTTGGCATTTGAACTAAAATCTCAGCTAAAATATTCGCCACAATTAAATCACTCTTTTGGTCTACACCAACGAGTAAGTTATTTTCATAGACATCGATTGAACCAATCGTAGGGTTCAATGCAATATTTTCTTTTGCTACACGTGTAGCCATTTCATCAATATCAAAGGCGGTTACTTGTCCAGCCCCTAACAGTTTAGAGGCGATACTTAATACGCCCGAACCAGTACCAACGTCTAAGACGCTTTCTCCACCACGAATCGTCTGTTCAAGCGCTGTAAGTGAGAGCTGTGTTGTTGGGTGCGTTCCTGTGCCAAACGCAAGACCTGGATCTAATTCAATTAAAAGTTCATCTTCTTGTTCTTTCTCGTAATCAACCCAACTTGGAACAACGGTTAAATAACGTGTTACACGTACTGGGAAGTAGTATTGTTTCCACGCCGTTGCCCAGTCTTCCTCCCCAACCTCACTCACACGAACGGTTAAAGGTCCAGTTTCCAAACCGTAACTTGCAAGCTCTTTTAATTGTTCATCTAACTGAGCTTTTGCTTCTTTCGTCCATTGGCTTGGTTGGAAATATCCCTTCACAATGACTGTATCTGTATCGTATAAGTCTTTTTGTTGCACTTTCAACCATTCTAATTGTTCATCTGTTAATTGATAATAGTCTTGTGGATCATCAATCGACACTCCTTTTGAGCCTAATTCAATTAAAATCGAACTTACGACTTCGACGCTCTCAGAATGCGTATTTACTGTGACTTCTAACCAGTTCATGTTAATCCTCTTCTTTACTTGTATTTTTTAAAAATTATAACAAATTTCATTAAAAATAACTAAAAATAACCCTATCCTATTTGTATTTTCGCATGGATTTTAGTATCATTAAGAAGATAAATTAATTAATGACTATTTGACAGATTAAAAAAGGGGAAAGTAATTATGGCACGTATTTCATTAAGTACAAAAGATATTTTACAAAAACAATTTAAACGCTCATTCAGAGGATTCGACATTGAAGAAGTCGATGCATTTTTAGATTTAATTATTCGTGATTATGACACATTCCAAAAAGAAATCAGCTTCTTACAAGCTGAAAACGAACGCTTATTAACAAAAGTAGACGAACTCTCACGTCAAGCTACTGTTTCAAAAGCAAATCGTTCAAGCAATGTATCTTCATCAGGAGTTACAAACTTTGACATCTTAAAACGTTTATCAAACTTAGAAAAACACGTTTTCGATTCTAAATTAGAAGAAGACAACTACTCTTCTCCTTCTCAAGATGTTGCAGAAGACGATGATGATTTCTACAAAACACGCGTCATTACACCAGTACGCGACAATAACTATTAATATATCAAATCTGATATAACGAACTTTTTTAAATTTAGTAAACTTTGAGTAATCGCGGCATTAATTTGCTGAGGAAAGTCCATGCTCGCACAGGCTGAGATGCTTGTAGTGATCGTGCTTAGCGAAACAATAAGCTAAGGCAACTTTAGGTTGACGGCAGAAAAACGAGCTACGGCAATGCTATGCTCTAGTATTCTTGAAAGTGCCACAGTGACGAAGCAATTCTGGAAACGGAATTGGTGGAACGCGGTAAACCCCTCGAGCGAGCAACCCAAACTTATGGTAGGGGCACTCTTATTAGGAAATGAACGAAAAAAGAGACACATTTTGTGTAGACAGATGATTACTGAAATTTAATAGATCCTGCTATTAAATGGAACAGAACATGGCTTACAGAAGTTTACTTCAGGATTTTAGCGAATTGTAAGGAGTGTGGCCTTGTGTCCACTCCTCTTTTTACGAATAAAGGAGAAATCTATGACAAAATATAAATTAGTAGCTACTGCTGCTGCAGGCATCGAAGCTCTTGTTGGAAAAGAATTACGCAACATGGGTTACGACGTTCAAGTAGAAAACGGAAAAGCCTTTTTTGAAGGTGACGATTACGATATTGCTCGTACAAATATTTGGCTTCGTACAGCCGACCGTATCAAAATCATTATGGGACAATTCACTGCAAAAACATTCGACTCGCTCTTTGAACAAACAAAGGCGATTCCTTGGGAGAAAATTCTTCCAGTCGATGCTGAATTCCCAGTATCCGGTAAATCTGTGAAATCAACGCTTCACAGTGTTCCTAACTGCCAATCGATTGTAAAAAAAGCGATTGTTAATCGTTTAAGCGAGGCTTATCACCGTCGTACTCATTTACCTGAGTCTGGTGCCCTCTATCCTATCGAAGTGGCGATTTTAAAAGATGTTGTGACTTTAACCATCGACACGAGTGGAACGAGTCTTTTCAAGCGTGGGTACCGTACAGAAAAAGGTGGCGCACCGCTTAAAGAAAACATGGCTGCTGCTCTAGTCATGCTCACAAGCTGGTATCCCGATAAACCATTCTATGACCCTACTTGCGGTTCTGGTACAATTCCAATCGAAGCGGCTCTTATCGGAAAGAATATCGCTCCTGGATTGAATCGTTCGTTTGCCGCTGAAAAATGGACTTTCTTTACTCCTGGTGTCTTCGATAAAGTCAGAGAAGAAGCTAGAAAAGAAATTCGAACTGACCTTCAACTGGATATTCTTGGTGCCGATATTGATGGTTCTATGATTGAAATTGCGAAACAAAATGCCATTAAAGCAGGCGTCGCGGATCAAATTGAATTCAAGCAAATGCAATTAAAAGACTTCCGCACCAAGAAAGAAAATGGAATTATCGTTGCAAATCCACCTTATGGAGATCGTCTTCTTTCACAAGAACAGGCTCAAGCCATCTATAAGCAAATGGGTGAAACTTATGCTCCACTGGAAACTTGGAGTAAGTACATCTTAACGAGCGACTTAACGTTCGAAGACCACTATGGTCAAAAAGCCACAAAGAAACGCAAACTCTATAACGGAGCAATCCGTACCGACTACTTCCAATTCTGGGGAGTCAGAAAACGTCGCGTACAAGAAGACCAATAAAGCATAAAAAAACGCAATGGACACTGTCCATTGCGTTTTCTTTTATCGATTATTCATTCTTTCCAATGACTTCAAATGTCACGTGATCGATTCCTAAATCACATTTCACTTTGTCTCCTGGAAGGATGCTTGCACGGATGATTTCTTTAGCAAGTGGTGTCTCAATTTCACGTTGGATGTAACGCGCAATTGGACGAGCACCATACACTGGATTATACGCATTATCTGCAATCCAATCTTTTAATTCATCTGTGAAGCTTAATACGATTTCTTGATCTTCCACACGTTGTGCTAATTGATTCAACATCTTCGTAATAATACCACGAATGTTGTCTTTAGAAAGTGGTGTGAAGAAGATTGTTTCATCGATACGGTTTAAGAACTCTGGTTTGAAGGTTGCTTTTAGAACACCCTCTACTGCCGTACGAGTTTCTTCGTCGATAGTGTCGCCTTGTGTTTCAAGCAAGAATTGTGAACCGATATTACTTGTCATAATCATCACTGTATTCTTGAAGTCCACAACACGTCCTTTAGAATCGGTTAAGCGTCCATCATCTAATACTTGTAATAAGATATTAAATACATCTGGATGTGCTTTTTCAATTTCATCTAAAAGTACGATTGTATATGGATTACGACGAACAGCTTCTGTTAATTGGCCTCCTTCTTCATATCCTACATATCCTGGAGGAGCACCCACTAAACGAGACACTGAATGTTTTTCCATATATTCACTCATGTCGATACGAACCATGTGGTCTTCTGAGTCGAATAAATCTTCTGCAAGAGCTTTAGCAAGTTCTGTCTTACCAACCCCAGTAGGTCCAAGGAATAAGAAGCTTCCGATTGGGCGACTTGGATTTTGTAAGCCTGCACGAGAACGAAGGACTGCTGAAGCCACTTTTTGTACGGCTTCATCTTGACCGATGACACGTTCATGAAGAATATCTTCTAAGTGAAGAAGTTTTTCACGTTCGCCTTCCATTAACTTAGTTACAGGAATACCAGTCAAACGACCTACTACACGAGCAATTTCTTCTGATGTTACGGATTCTTGAACAAGACGTTGAGTGTTTTCAGAATTTGCTTTATTTTGTTCTTCAAGTTCTTTCAACTCATGTTCAAGAGCTGGTATACGTCCGTGACGAAGTTCAGCAGCTTTTTCAAGATTGTAATCAGCTTCTGCTTGTTCTAATTCGTGTTTTGCACGGTCTAACTCTTCACGTTTATTACGGATTTTATTGACTTCTTCTTTTTCGATTTCCCATTTCATTTTGAGGTTATTAGCTTTTTCACGTTGTTCCGCTAATTCCTCTTGTAAAATAGCAAGACGTTTTTGAGAAGCGTCATCTTTTTCCATTTTCAACGCTTGTTCTTCGATTTCAAGTTGCATCAAACGACGAGTAACTGCATCTAATTCTGTAGGCATTGAATTCATTTCTACACGAATCGTTGCACATGCCTCATCGACTAAGTCAATCGCTTTATCTGGCAAGAATCTGTCAGTAATGTAGCGGTTTGATAAAGTCGCAGCAGCTACTAATGCGCTGTCGTGAATATTTACACTGTGGTGGATTTCGAAACGTTCTTTCAATCCACGAAGAATTGAAATCGTATCTTCAACAGTTGGTTCTTGAACAAGTACTTTTTGGAAACGACGTTCTAACGCTTTGTCTTTCTCCATGTTTTCACGGTACTCGTCAAGAGTTGTTGCACCGATACAATGTAACTCACCACGAGCTAACATTGGTTTTAACAAGTTACCAGCATCCATAGAGCCTTCTGTCTTACCAGCACCAACGATAGTATGGATTTCATCAATGAATAAGATGATGCGTCCTTCTGATTTGGTTACTTCTTTAAGAACAGCTTTCAATCGCTCTTCGAACTCACCACGGTATTTTGCACCAGCAATTAACGCACCCATATCTAATGAATAGATTAATTTGTCTTTTAAGTTTTCTGGTACGTCTTTTTTAACAATACGTTGAGCTAATCCTTCAACAATCGCTGTCTTACCGACACCAGGTTCCCCAATCAATACTGGGTTATTTTTAGTTTTACGAGATAAGATACGAATCACATCTCGAATTTCTTCGTCACGTCCAATAACTGGATCTTGTTTTCCAGATTGAACTGCTTCGTTTAAATTACGAGCATATTTTGATAATGCTTCATATTGTTCTTCTTGATTTTGACTAGTCACACGCTCTCCTCCTCTTAGCTCTTCAATACGAGCTCTCAAATTTTCTTTAGTTACGTGATGTTGTACTAAATAACGAGTCAATGGATGATTTTGTAGTTCCATTAACGCAAGTACAACTACTTCTGTAGATAAGTAATCGTCTTTAAAGCTTTCTCTAATCTTTTCAGCTTCTGTAAAGAGTCGATATAAGTTTTGACTCATACTTTGACCATATTGGACATTTTGTCCCTCTACTACAGAAATACGGTCTAATTCTTTATCGATTAATTCCTCAAATTCTTTGTCATTCACTTGTAAATCACTATATAAATTTCTAGCAAAGTGATTTGGTTCCATAAATACTTTCCATAAATGAGGAATATCTATTTCTTGATGTTTACGAACCATCGCAATTTGTTGCGCTTGGCCTAATGCTTGTTGCATTGTTGTAGTCAATTTTTCAATATTCATCTTCATTCCTCCTTTTGTGGTCTCTTGACCATGAATTAAGTATACACCATTGGTCAAAAAAGGTCAACACTTTTATTTGACTTTTTTTGACTTTAATAAATATTTAAAAATCAGCCACAAAAGTGACTGATTTCATCATTACATTTCTATTCGAATCGCACGTCTTACGCAATAATACCCTGCAGCAAGATGACCATTAGGATCCACTAATAGTGGTAAATTAACGGAGTAATAAGACGATAATGGTAATAAGTTTAATACTGGCGCTTTGAAGTTTTCTTCAAGCCATGCTCCTTTTGTATAAGGTCTACCTTCTATTAATTCAGGACCAAATTCCGCATTTGCAATTTCTAACCCAAACATATTTTCATTCCATATTGGAGAATTCACTTCATCTTGTATCAAAGAACGATGTAACTGATTCCCCCATTTAAATAGACGGCGCGTTCCACTACCGCAGCAATACTCCCACTCATCTTCGTTTAAAAGCCCCATACCCGTACGCTCAATTTCTTTTCTAGCTTCTTCGTAACCAACAGGGTCAGCCACATAGCAAGCGAAATTATCAGGATTCTTCAAATCTTGTTGCATAAAGTAACGGTCTACTCGAACGGCTCTAGGGAATTCTTGGAACAATGCTTCCATCGAATTATCCGGTGTAATTGCTTCTTCTAAAATTTCTAGTGTTTCGCTTGAAGGTTCACCAGCCCCTGTTAGTTGGCCAGTAACTACTGAGTAATTTCCAATAAAACGAAGTCCAACAAAATTAGGCTTCTTCTCTACTAACATTGCTGGAATATCAACTTTTCTTAATTCAGAGGTCATCAAATTAATACCATCTTCAACAATTTGCGTCGTCAACTTTTCATTCGATAAGTCTTTTTCTTGTACATCTTGATTCAAAAACATAAACCCTGTTAAATGTTGATTTAAATAGCGTTTAAAGGCATAACGTAGCTCTTGACGTTCTTCACTACAGTCTAATCCTGATAATCCAGAAAGACCACTATCCCAGCCTAAAATAACTTCATTTTGACCAGGAACAAAGACAAACTCTCTTCCATCGATAGTAACTTCAAAAGTTTCGTTCGTAATCCCGCCAAATTCAAATTTAACGGCTCTTAAATTTTCAATCGTTGATATTGGATTAACAAAAAATCTTAATACATTTCGAAAGACTATCTCTTTCGATTCAAGGGATAAATTTTTCCATGTTGGATTTAATACGTGTTCAAAAAAATCATTTGCCATACTTTCACCTCGTCTCTATTATACGGTATTCTTAAAAAATTGCACTCTATTTCAATCACTTTTATGCTATAATATAGGTAATTGAAAGGATGTTAATCATGAATTTATTTATTTTTGGAAATCCAATGTCTGGAAGCCACTCTGGACAACTTCAAATTAATCAAATTGTGGAAGCTTGTACAAAACATAGTATCCATTTTAAGCTATTTCAAACACAAAGAGCTGGTGAACTACCTGAGCTTCTTGAAAAGCATTTGCCAGAAAGAAATAATCATACAAAAGTCGTCATTATTGGTGGAGATGGCACACTGAATGAAGCCTTACAATATTTGAAACAACATCAGCTAATTGTCCCACTTTCCTACTTACCAGCAGGAACGGGAAATGACTTTTCACGAGAAATGAATCTGATTCATGATGCTGAGCAGTTTATTTTAAACCTTCCAGCAGCACCGACCGTAGATTTAGAATTTCTCTCCTACCATGAAAAATATTCAGGAAAGTCAGGCGTTGCATTAAATTCCCTTGGGTTTGGAATCGATGCGGCTATTTGTGAACTCAATCAGAGTCAACGTCAAGCCGTTCTTGAATCCAACGGCATAAAAAAAGCATCTTATCTCACACCGCTTTTAAAGGCTTTTAGAACCCGAAAAGAGTTTGAAGCGATAATCACTGTTGATAGCAACGAAAGTTTCACAGTGACCGATAATCTGCTTGTAGGAGCATTTAATCATTCCTACTTCGGTGGTGGGATTCGTTTTGTTCCAACTGCCAAACAAGGAAATCATTCTTTTGAAATCGTGATTGCTCGCAAAGTAAGTGCATTTACCATTCTTAAAGCCTTCCCGTTTATTCTAACCAACGGGACTCACTTTAAGCATTTTCCTAAAAACTTGCAAAAATATAATTGTACTTCTGCACGTATTCAAATTAACGAACCAATTAAAGCGCAAACGGATGGTGAATTTATCATATATGATAAAGTTGATTTAAATATCTCTTTAGAGTACTACCCATTTATCGTTACTCATATCCAGCAAAAATAAAAAGGCGAATGTTTACCACATTCGCCTTTTCTCTATTTTTTGAAAAGTTTTTTAAAACTGATTAACGGCTCTGTCTTAACGATTTTCTCGTTTCCAATGAATTCCCTCATCACTTTAAGTGTGCGACCAGAATCCTTGGACACAAACTGGAATGTTTTAGAGGAATTCGTATCGATGAAATAAGCACGAATAAACTTTCCCTTGAACATTACATGAGCTCTTACCAGCTTAATTTCTTCCCAAGGAATTTGAAGATAGCTTTCTGGATTTTGATGATTGTAAAATTCAAAAGCACGATCTCCAATCAGAATATCCCCATTGGTATATCCAAAGCCCCCATTAAATAGGTTTGCTTTGGTTCTATAAATGGCTTTTGTATTTAACGATACAACCATAGTCTACTCTCCAATCCTCTCTATTAAGGAGCCATTATTCCTGTTAAACTACCTAAAATACCTAATGCAAATAGTCCAAAGATAATGTAAATTGGTTTTACATTTTTCTTCAATAACCACATTACAAAGAATGTTAATAGTAATGCTGCTAACCCTGGAATCAACTTGTTTAAGTTGTCTTGAAGTGTTGTTACAGCTTCAGGTGATAATGTTTTACCACCTAATAATTTAGTGATAATATCTTGTAATTGTTCACCAGTGACAAATTCCCCTTTAGCTGGCAATTGGATATATTGATCAGCTTCTAATTGTACTCTTGTTAACACAAGTGGGAATTTTATGCTTGTCCAACGTTGTACTAAGATTCCCATTACAAACATCCCCACGATTGAAGATACTTTTGTAATAGATTGTAAAATACCACCAGATAAGTCTTTTGTAATTTCAGAACCTTGACGGTAACCTAATTCTTGTGTAGACCACATGAATGCGATACGGATTAAGTTCCAAACAATGAAGAAGAACAATGGTCCAATGATTGAACCTGTTGCAGCTAACCCTGCAGCAATCGCTCCTAAAATAGGACGAATTGTAAACCAGAATACTGGGTCACCGATACCTGCTAGAGGTCCCATCATCCCAACTTTAACCCCTTGAATCGTTGCATCATCAATTGGTGCTCCATTTGCACGGTCTTCTTCCAATGCTAATGTTACCCCTAAAATTGGTGAAGCGATATATGGGTGTGTATTAAAGAATTCTAAGTGACGTTTTAACGCTGCTTTTGAATCTTCTGGATTTGGATATAATTTTTTCAATGCTGGAATAAGCGAGAACGCCCAACCACCATTTTGCATACGTTCATAGTTCCAAGAACCTTGTAAGAATTGTGAACGTAGCATAACGCTTAAGCGGTCTTTTTTAGTTAAAGATACCTTTTTCTCTGTCATGTCATTCACTCTCCTTAATAGTCATTTAAAATGTCGCCAAGTGGGTCTCCTGAACTAGAATTTCCACCCGCAGAACCATTTCCGTTGTTGTTTGATAAGTTTAAATAAATAAATGCTAAGCTTAATGCGATAACCCCTGTAGCAATTAATGTTAATTCGTTTAATGGAGCAATTGCAAAACCAATGAAGAAGAATGGCCATGTTTCTTTTGAAGCCATTAAGTTAATAACCATCGCTAACCCTACTGCTACAACCATGTTACCACCGATTGTCATCCCATTTGCAAACCAATCTGGAATTAATTTTAAGTAGCCTTGAACCACTTCTGAAGATACGAAAAGAAGTGCTCCAGCAGGAATCATAATACGTAATCCTTGCATTGATAATGCTACATAGTGCCAGATAGCTACTCCTCTAAAGTCTCCTTTTTCAGCTGCAGCGTCCATTCTGTGAACTAAACCAACTGCTAAAGTACGTACAACCATTGTTAATACAAGACCAACTGTTGCTAAAGTAACTGCTGTACCAATCGCTAAGTTACGACCAGCCTCAGAGAAGTCATTCCCTTTGATATAAATAATAGCCGAAGCTACTGATGCTAAGGCAGCATCCGGTGCAACTGCAGCCCCAACGTTAGCCCAAGCAAGTGCAATAATTTGTAATGAACCACCAAGAATAATAGCTTCTGTAAGGTGACCAGTTGCAAGTCCGATTAATGTACACGCAATAATTGGTTGATGGAATTGGAATGCATCCAGGATTCCTTCCAAACCAGCTAAGAATGCGACAATTAGGACTAAAATAATTTGAATTGCATTAAAATCCATAATAATCTCCTATCTGTTTGTTATAGTTTTAAGCCTTCATTAGACTTTGCTTCAATCAATTTAAAGATATCCGCTGGAGAGTCAGAAACTACTTTACGAACATCCATCTTCACGCCTAAGTCACGAAGTTTCTTATAAGTTTCTACATCATCTTGGTCCACAGATAATGCGTTACTAATTTGAACTTTACCAACTGAGTGCGCCATTGAACCAATATTCAATTCATCAATTTTAACACCTTGTTCAATCACTTCAAGAGCTTCTTGAGGTGTTTCGAATAATAATAATGCCCTTGTATCCCAAAACGAGGGTCGTTATATACTTCCACTAATTTTTTAAGTGGAATAACGTGAGCACGAACTCCAGGTGGAGCAGCTTGCTCGATTAATTTTTTACGTAAATCATCTTTTGCAACTTTATCTGAAACAACGATGATACGATTTGGATTTGTTGCTTTTGTCCAGCTTGTTGCTACTTGTCCGTGCA
>CALHVK010000041.1 GCA_938039195.1 uncultured Carnobacteriaceae bacterium | reverse complement strand
CAATATTGAAGAAAATAACTAAGAAAGTGGCGCAAGAATTAATGATACCTGATTTGTTGAACTGGTTACAGAATAAAATAATGATAATGATTCCAATTGGAGCAAGCAGCAAATCTGTATACTCTGGGAACGGCAAAATTGACCGTACATAGAATAAAATAATCGCGACAACCCCACCAGTCGTATTTCCGATAAAACGGGAGAAGGCGAATTTGAATGTTTGCTGATGGTCTGTCCGTAAACTGAAAATAGCGGATAAGGCAGCTAACATTGGCGAACCACGATGTAAGATTCTAAATAAAACCACGCAAATAAATACAGACACGGCTGTTTTAAAAGTACGAAGTCCGATATGGAATGGATTATTTGAAGATTGTGGCACGCTCTCACCTCTGCTAATTTTTAGATATCGCTATTATAATATATGTGCTAAAAAAATGGTAGAGTTATTGAACAATTCACCTATTAGGTGTATAATGAATTCAAGAGGTGATAAAAATGCATGAAGCGTTTGTATTAATTGTGGTGAATGCCGTTAAGGAACGTTATGTTTCGGAAAAAGCATTTTACACGGAAGAATTAGGAATTAGCGGACAAAGTTGGACAAGATGGAAGAACGGAGAAAGAGGGTTGAAGGCAGAAAATCTGCAAAAAATCGCGCGACTCTTTACGGACTATGAATGGATGCTCGTCAATAAAATTGCACGGAATGCAGAGGTGCTTCCGGAAGTAGCTTCAGATCCGGTTGCAGAGTATTTACGCTTGAAAGTAGAAATTGCCAGCCGTTGGATTCGTCAAGACAATGTACGGGTAGACTGGAAAACAGCTGCTGTTAGCAAGGGTAAATTTAAGGAAAATGTTACTATTTTACGAGTAGCAACGACTTATGGACACTGGAGTTATCAAGATATTATCGAGATTCGAGTGGTAGGAATCACGCATAAACAAATTGGGACGAAGAAACAGGCACTTCTTGAATGGATGCATGATAAGAAAGCACAACAAAAGTATTTAGAGTACAGTAAAAATGCATTTGTTCCGGAAGAGGATTTGAATGCGTAGAACGCCTTAGAAAAATAGATTTTATAAATGGAATACTCTCTTGTAAAACAAGGGGGTATCCATTTTTTTATAGGCCATTTTATGATAAAATTGAAAAGATAAAGAAAGTGGTGAAACTGTGGCGAAAAGAAAGAAAAGAAAAAATAAAATCGTCTTTCATCTTGTTGAATGGTTCAAGTCATTATCGAAATTGACGGGACTTCTAATCATAGCTGTAGCAAGCGTTCTTTTGGCCGGGACCATCACGTGGTTGTCTGAACATAAAACCCAGCCTCAAGAAATACATGTGACACAAGATGAGTTTTTAAAAGTGCTCATCCCAGCAGCACAAAAAGCGTATAAAGAATACGGCGTGTTGCCAAGCGTGAGTTTAGCGCAAGCGATTCTTGAATCGAATTGGGGAGAGAGTTTATTAGCAAGTAAATATTATAATTTATACGGCGTAAAAGGGTCGCCTGCCGAGCCAAACGTCGTCCTAGAAACAGCAGAATTCGTAAACAACACATGGATTACAATTAACGGAAGATTCCGTGTCTATGAAAGTTGGGCGGAATCGGTTGAAGCGCATGCTAAGTTATTAGCGTATGGTGTGGATTGGGATCCAACACTCTATCACAAGGTGCTGGGGGCTAGAAACTACAAACAAGCCGCTCAAGCCTTGCAAGATGCAGGATATGCGACCGACCCAACCTATGCACAAAAACTCATTCAAATGATTGAGGAACATGAATTATACAAATACGATCAATTACCAACGGAAGAAACAACAGTGTCTGTACGAAAGAGTTCGTAAGGCGCGAGGGTTTAGAAAAGGAGAGGATAGTTAATGAGTCAGTTATTACCAGGAGCCATCATCGGAATTATCGGTGGAGATGAACAAGTGTCATCCATTGCACGTGAAGCAAGAAAAATGGGGTACGTTGTGTACTGCTATCATCAATCAAATGAAGCGGCTATTTCGATGGCTGAATATGAAATTGTCTCTTCTTACACAGACCGCGAGGCCTTATTAGACTTTGCTGAAAAAGTCGATACAGTTTTACTCTTAACAAACTTAGTGCCAGTAGATGTGTTGTACGAAATTAGCAGCAAAACGCGCTACTATCAGTCATTTGAATTAGCAGAAATTTCGCAAAACCGTACCGTTGAAAAATTATTCTTAGATACGCATGCGATTAACTTAGCGCCATATAGTTTAGTGACACATGTGGGTGAATTACCATCGATTGTGCAAAGTATCGGTCTTCCAGCTTACTTAGAAAGCAATCTTGTGAAGAGTCGTCATGAAGAAAAATTGGAACTCTACGATGAAGACTTCGAAGAGCGCGTTCTTGAAAAGCTTGAAGAAGGGCCTTGTATGTTAACAGCCTTCGTTCCAGCGCAACGTCATTTCACCGTGACAGTCGTTCGTGACTACGAAGACCGCGTAACGGTACTTCCGATTTCAGAAGATGTGTATATTACTGGAAAATTAAAATACAGTATCGTCTCTCGTCGCCTAAATCCAGAATGGGTGCAAGAATTGAAACGCATTGCCTTCAAAGTGATGGATAATTTATCTGGAACGACCATTTTATCGATTCAAGTGAAGATGGGAAATAATGGTATTTTCTATGTGGATAGTATCAACCAATTACCGCTCGTGCAACAACAATTCAGCAGCGCCTTCTTAGGCCATAGCATGTCTGAAATTCTTGTACGTGTAGCAACGGGATTACCAATTGAATACAAAGACATTAAAGAAGAAATGATCATCGTGCCAATCTATGAAACGATGATGGAAAAAGCAAGTTTATTAACGTTATTGAAACCACAATGGGACTTCGAATTCTTCCAATTAACACCAAAACGTCCATCAGATGTGCTCGGTGTCATCAGACTTCGCGGCGCTTCCAGTGTGGAATTACTCAAAGAAATTGAAGTAACAGATTTATTTTTCAACGTTCAATAACCTTTATGAAAGGACAGAGTTGTGAAAAATTCGAGTGAATTAATTAAGGGGATGAACCCTCGCCAAAAAGAAGCGGTCATGCATACGCAAGGACCACTGTTAGTCATGGCTGGTGCAGGTAGTGGGAAGACACGTGTGTTAACCCACCGCATGGCCTATATTTTGGCAGAAGAAGCGGTACAACCGTGGAATATTTTAGCGATTACGTTTACGAATAAAGCCGCCAATGAGATGAAAGAGCGTGTGGCTGCGCTTGTCGGAGAACAAGCAAAAGACATGTGGGTCTCAACCTTCCACTCGATGTGCGTGCGTATTCTTCGTCGCGACTGTGAGCGTATCGGTTTAGCTAAATCGTTCACGATTATCGATTCAGGCGACCAGCTTTCAGCGATGAAACAAATCATGCAAAAGTTGAATATCGATACGGATCGCTATGAGCCTCGTGGGGTCATCGCAAGCATCAGCAATGCGAAAAATAATTTCGAAGACGCTGAAACATTTGCGAAGAACCATTTGGACTATGTGAGCCAAATTTATGCGAAATGTTATAAAGAATATCAAGCAGAAATGCGTAAAAATATGACGGTAGACTTCGATGATTTAATCATGTTGACCGTTAAATTATTCCAAGAACATCAAGATGTGTTAGATTACTACCAACAAAAATTCCACTACATCCACGTGGATGAGTATCAAGATACAAACCATGCCCAATACTTATTAGTGAAACTTCTTGCAGATAAATTCAAAAATATCTGTGTGGTAGGGGATGCCGACCAAAGTATTTACGGATGGCGTGGAGCCGATATGGAGAACATCTTGTCATTTGAACAAGATTATCCAGATGCAAAAGTGGTCTTGTTGGAACAAAATTACCGTTCAACAAAGACTATCTTAAAAGCAGCCAACCAAGTGATTGAAAACAATGTGAATCGTAAACCGAAAGAATTGTGGACCGACAATGAAGCCGGTGAGAAAATCACGTATTACTGCGGACAGTCAGGATATGAAGAATCTCGTTATGTCATCAGCACGATTCAAAAAATGGTGAACTTCGACGGGTATGACTATAGCGATTTTGCGGTGCTTTACAGAAGTAATGCACAGTCACGTACCCTCGAAGAAGATTTACTAAAGTCGAATATGCCATTCAAGATGGTCGGAGGCCAACGCTTCTATGAGCGCATGGAAATTAAAGACCTTCTTGCTTACTTACGACTCTTAGTGAACCCAACGGATGACTTTAGTTTCAGACGTGTGGTGAATGCGCCAAAACGCGGAATTGGAGATAAGAGTATTGATAAACTAGCGCTCTTTGCCGAAATGCATAGCTTCTCCCTTTTAGAAGCAGCCGGAAGTCCATTAAACGGTATTTCTGGAAAAGCAGGGAAAGGCTTAGCCGATTTTGCACAACTCATCGCTGATTTAACGAAGATGCAAGAGTTCGTAACGTTAACGGAACTAATCGAAGAAGTCATGACAAAATCAGGGTATATCGCTTCGTTAGAACAAGCGCGTACCATGGAAGCCGATGCGCGTATCGATAACATGCGCGAGTTCCTATCGGTAGCTAAAGAGTTTGAGGACCAACGGCTCGATACAGAAGCTGAAGAATCACCGCTAGTCCAATTCTTAACGGACTTGTCACTGGTGACGGATATGGAAAGCGAAGAAGAGACTAGCGCTTCTCAAATTACATTGATGACCTTGCACGCGGCAAAAGGGCTTGAGTTCCCTGTTGTTTTCCTTGTCGGAATGGAAGACGGAATTTTCCCTTCAGGACGCTCATTGCAAGATGGGGACGAAGAAGAGGAACGTCGCTTGGCGTATGTAGGGATTACTCGTGCCGAGAAGAAACTCTTTATGACCCGTGCGTACTCACGACTTCTTTACGGGAAGACACAAAACTATCGTGAGTCACGATTCATGCAAG
>CALHVK010000040.1 GCA_938039195.1 uncultured Carnobacteriaceae bacterium | reverse complement strand
AAACGAATTAACGGGAGTTAGGAATGTATTCCTTACTCCCGTTTTTGAGGCTTTGAAGGTGAGAGACCCTAGACTCGAACCGGTATCCCATTACAGCTTTTATGAAGACATCCGCATCGATTCGAAAGAACGAAAGTTCCATAAAATATCTACCCCCTATATTTTATAAGAAATAGAATTATCCTTCTTAAACCATCCCAGCCATAAATCAAAACCTTCAGTTTTATATTTATAATGAAGCACAAAAAAGACTCGTATTGCTACGAGCCTTTGAAAAATTAGTCTTCAAGCGGGCGAGAGAAGTTTGCAATCTCGCGTTGTACTAACTCTAGATATGCTTCTACAGTCATAGATTTAGTTTCTTTAGAACCATAACGACGAACTGTTACAGTACCTTCTTCAACCTCTTTATCCCCAATTACTAATTGATAAGGAATCTTTTGAGTTTGAGAGGCACGAATCTTGTAACCCATCTTCTCATTACGATCGTCTAATTCAACACGTAATCCTAAACGAGCCATTTTTTCTTTCAACTCACGTGCAGCATCATAATGATGTTCCACACTTACAGGAATAATTGTTGCTTGGACTGGAGCTAACCAAGTTGGGAATGCTCCTTTGTATTCTTCGATTAAGTACGCTACGAAACGTTCAGAAGTAGATACAACCCCACGGTGGATAACCACTGGACGGTGAGAGTTATCTCCGTCTTCCCCAACATATGTTAAGTCGAAACGTTCTGGTAATAAGAAGTCTAATTGGATTGTAGACATTGTTTCTTCTAAGCCCATTGCTGTCTTAAATTGAATGTCTAATTTTGGACCATAGAATGCCGCTTCACCGATAGCTTCGAAGTATTCTAATCCCATTTCATCCATTGCTTCTTTTAACATACCTTCTGCTTTGTTCCACATTTCGTCATCGTCGAAGTATTTTTCTTTATCTTCAGGATCACGATAGCTTAAACGGAAGCGGTAGTCCTTAATGTTGAAGTCTTTATATACTTCACGGATTAATTCTAAGATACGTTTGAATTCGTCTTTAATTTGGTCAGGACGAACGAAAATATGCGCATCGTTTAAAGTCATTTCACGTACACGTTGTAAACCTGATAATGCTCCTGATTTTTCATAACGGTGCATCATTCCTAATTCAGCAATACGAATTGGTAATTCGCGGTAGCTGTGGATGTGGTTTTTATAAACCATCATGTGGTGAGGACAGTTCATAGGGCGTAATACTAGCATTTCGCCATCGCCCATATCCATTGGTGGGAACATATCTTCTTTGTAGTGTGCCCAGTGTCCTGATGTTTTGTATAATTCAACGTCAGCCATGATTGGAGTATAAACGTGTTCATAGCCTAAGCTGATTTCTTTATCCACGATATAACGGTCGATTGTACGGCGAATTGTAGCTCCTTTTGGTAACCAGAATGGTAATCCTGAACCTACTTCTTGGCTAATCATGAATAAATCTAATTCTTTTCCTAATTTACGGTGATCACGTTCTTTTGCTTCTTCACGCATCTTCAAGAATTCTTTTAAGTCTGCTTTATCAAAGAATGCAGTTCCGTAAACACGTTGCATCATCTTATTATCAGAGTTTCCTCTCCAGTAAGCCCCTGCAAGTGATAATAATTTGAAGACTTGGATACGTCCTGTTGAAGGAACGTGGATACCACGACATAAGTCTACGAAGTCTTCTTGTTGGTATACAGTAATTGTTTCGTCTTCAGGTAAACCATTAATTAACTCTACTTTATAAGGGTCGTTTGCGAAGATTTCTAATGCTTCTTTACGGCTTACTTCACGACGAACGATTGGGTAGTTTTCTTTAACGATTTTCATCATTTCTGCTTCCACTTCTGGAAGAGCATCTTCTGTTAATTGATTTGGCATATCAGTATCGTAGTAGAATCCTGTTTCGATTGCTGGTCCTACTCCGAAGTGAATTCCTGGGTATAAACGTGTTAACGCATGTGCTAATAAGTGTGCTGTTGAGTGACGTAAGATTCCTAATGCATCTTCGTGGTCTGGTGTAACGATTTCGATAGAAGCATCTTCTTCGATAGCGCGATCGAAGTCTACTAATTCTCCGTTCACTTTACCTGCTAATGCTTTTTTCGCTAAGCTTTTGCTAATGCTTTCTGCAACTTCTTTTACTGTAATTCCTTTTGGAAACTCCTTAACGGCTCCATCTGGAAAAGTAATTTTAATCATTGACATTTTCTTCCTTCTTTCTTTTTGAAATTTCTGAAATAAACAAAAAATCCCATAGTCTGCTACTGCAAACTATGGGACGTCATATTCTACGTGGTTCCACCCAAATTTGTTCATCAAAAAAGATGAACCTCAACGGAATAACGCTCCGATGCGCCTTGCTCTACTTTGTTTCAAGCAAAGATTCAAAAGTGGTAAAACTATTCCGGATGAAGTGTTGCACCAACCCACTTCTCGCTGAAATGTAACCAAGAGATAGTTTCTTGTCTTTTTCATCATTTTCAAAATATTTAGTTCATTAGTATTTAACCACTAATCTTTCATATTTTCAAGCATTTTCAATTATGATGGATTTCTGTGATTTTGCCCATCCACAAAAAACTCTTTTGCTAAGAAACGAATACGTTCGATCAGACGTTTTGCTTTAAGAAGCTCTTGGTCTCCTTTGTTTGAATGAGCAAAATGCGCTTCTAACTCATCCATCGTGAAGTTTGATGTGAAGAACGTTGGTAATTCTTGCAACATACGGTGTTGTAAAATCACCATCAACACTTCATCTCTAAACCATGAACTATTCATTTCCGCACCAATATCATCCAATACTAAGATTGGTGTGTTTTTAAGCGATACTAATTTCGCTTCAACAGTATTTGTCGCAATGGCTTGCTTAATTTCTGCACTGTACGTTGGAACATTGACAAGAGTCGTTTCAATCCCATTCTCAGAAAGTTCGTTTGCTAGAGCACCCATCATATACGTTTTACCAACGCCGAATGGCCCTGCTAAATACAATCCTTTTTGGTAAGTGGTACTATCAGGATTGTAACTTTTGATAAATTTCAACAATTCTCCAATGACATCTTGTCGCTCTGGAGTGAGCGCCGTATCTGAGAAACGCGCCTCTGCGATATTTTTCGGCATATTGATAGAATGAATCAGGCGTTTACGCTTACGTTCTCTTTCCTGGCGAATCGCTTCTTCGGTACGTTTGTAATTCACTAAAATAAATCCATTGTGCACTTCTAAAAACGGTTCAAGACCAGGAGCCTTTACTTCCTTATGATTCTTTCTAGCATCTCTTTCCATTCGAAACTCCAATAACGCAGACATTCCTTTACGAATAGCTTCCGGAGTCAATTCTTCTTTATGTTGTTCAAGAAAAGCTTTTACGTCTTCATCTTCAAAGATTTCTTTTTCGATGTCTTGCATGTTCGGCATGCCTTGAGTCGCTCCTCTTTGATCTAAAAATCCTTTTAATCCTTCCAATTCGTTCACCTCCGTTATTGTTGTTCTCTTTGATTACTTGTTTTTAATTTTGCGATTTGTTCTGCCAAATCACTTGAAACTTGCGTTGATTGGCTCTCAACCGGAGTAGCGGTTTGTTTTTCCTTCTCCTTAGAGTCTTTGGCCCATTCTGGCAATCGTTCTTGATAACCACCGTTTCTTCTGTAGTTACTCTTACCGGCATTATGCAGTTGTTGTTTTCGTTTCACTTCTCGTTGCAAGTCCCTGTTACGTACAGCTTCCATTGCCTCTTGAGCCGTCTTGATTTCTTTTGTAGCCCAGTCGTTGGCAATCGCATCGATAAAGTTTCGTGCAAGCGTCGCGTTATCGAGTTGCACCAATGCATAGTGGAATAAAATATTCAACACTTCATTTGGCAGTCCGCTGACAGATACTAAATCAAAAATCAATTGACGTTCTGCTTTTGAGACATAGCCTTTCTTCTGTACCTTAATGCTTGAAACAAAGTCGATTGGAGCCATCGCTTTAGCTGCTTGAATCAATTGTTGGATGGCTAACTCTTCTTCAGATGTTCCCTCCACTACTTGTACTTTGCTTGGTTCACTAATCGGCGTTTCAACCACTTCTTCACTACGAAGTTGCGTCACTTTATCCTGAGCAGCCTCTTGCCCTAATTTCAACAAGAACTCTTCATCGATGATTTTCGTTGTTAAATCAGAAGCAATCACTAAGAATTGTGCGATTTCTTGCTCTGTAAAACCATACGCGCGGTATAAAGTATCGACGATTTTGCGAACGTCTTTCGTGACAGAATTCAAATCAACGAATTCTGTTTTTAATAACCCTTCGATTAAATTCCAGTCCACATCTGACGTAAACTCGAATTCAGGTTGTTGCTTGCTATCTAATACCATGCGATTTTCTTGCGCGTGGTTTCTTGTATAAGTCTCCATGTTATAAGGAAGTCGGTACGCTTCTTCAAACTGCGCACTTTCGTTTTCTCCTAAATCACCTGGTTTTGAGACTAAGAATCGTTGTTTTAATTTCTCAAAACGATGATTCCCAATTTGATTTAACAGTAATGTCGAAAGTAAAGCATCTTTGAAAAAGAGACGCGGAGACGTTGGTGCTTGTAATTCCATCGTGTATGTTTGAGGGCGTGAAGCACTCGGCTCCTTACGATACGTTTTCAGTAATCCAATCCCTTCCAAGCGAGTCTTTGCTAAGTAAAAGTCTGGCATTCCTAAATTAGTCATCGACAATAATTCAGAAATGGAGAAGACTTCACTCTCATACTCTGATGGAGATAACTCACCGTACAAAGTCGCATACAAAAGAGTCGCTTCTTTCCCAATGAACGGAGCGTATAATTGCATTAAAAATTGGATTTCTCTTTCGGTAATCCACACAGGTTGTACCACGAGGATACCGTCTTTAGGCTTATACTGTGCCCACGGAAACTCTTTTGAGTGCATTCTTGTAATTCCTTCCTATTTTTCTTGGCTGTCCATAATCATAGACATTCTTTCTAATTCTTTTAAGAACATTTTACGGTCTGTAAATTGACGATACACACTCGCAAAACGAATATACGCAATATCATCAATTTTTGCTAAGTGATCCATCACCATTTCCCCAATAAGAGTGCTTGACACTTCATTTTCTCCCTCTTGGTTGATGGAACGTTCGATTTCATTCACGATTGCTTCTAATTGTCCGAGTGATACTGGACGTTTTTCTGCTGAACGAACTAATCCGTTTAATAATTTTTCACGGCTAAATTCTTCACGATTCCCATTACGTTTAATGACAAGCAATGGCGCTTTTTCTAAGCGCTCGAATGTTGTAAAACGGTAGCCACATTCTTCGCATTCTCTTCTTCTACGAATAGAACGACCATCATCAGCTGGACGACTATCAACTACGCGAGAACCATTGTTTTTACATTTTGGACATTGCATTGCAAACACCTCTCCTTTTTTGTGCTTATTCGATTTATTATATCATTTTTTAAGGAAATTTTCGAGTAGCCACTGATGGACTTTTTGTTCTAACTCTTGAAGAGTTCCTTCATTTGACCACACGATGGTCGCTCTCTTTACTTTTTCTTCTAAAGGCATCTGAGATTGGATTCGCTCTAAGGCTTCTTGTCTAGTATATCCATTCCGTTTTTCCATGCGCGCAATTTGCGTTTCAACAGAAACAGCGACCACAATAATGTCATCACACAAGTTCTCATAGTGCATTTCAAATAAGAGCGGAACATCTAATACAATCAGTGCTTTTCCTTGGTCTTTGTACGCTTGTATCCTCGATGTAATCTCTTGGCGAATTAGCGGTTGCAAGATGTCGTTGACTTCGCTTCGAATCGCTTCCTCGCTAAACATTCTTTTTCCAAGTTCCGTTCTGTTTAACGTTCCATCTGTATTCAAAATAGCCTCGCCGAAACGATTCACGAGCGCACTTAATCCAACGGTCCCTTTTTCGACTACTTGTCTAGCTACAAGATCGGCATCGATAACCGGCACTCCAGAGATTTTAAATAAATTAGAAACTGTTGTTTTCCCACTGGCGATACCGCCTGTTAATCCAATGACTCTCATCTTTTTCCTCCAACACTTCTTGTAAGACCTATGTTAGTTCAAAATGCCCGCTGTAGCAAGTTCTTTTCCTAATCCCCGGTTATAAAGATACAAAAAAACCGCATCCTCCTCTCGAGAATGCGGTACGTTCATTATAGACGTTCGTTTAATTCTTTTGCTAAGTCTTCAAATCCTGGTTTTCCAAGTAAAGCAAACATATTTTTCTTGTATGCTTCTACCCCTGGTTGGTCAAATGGATTAACGCCATTTAAGTAACCTGAAAGACCTACTGCGATTTCGAAGAAGTAGATTAAGTGTCCTAATGTGTAAGCTGACATATCAGGAATGTTCACTACAAAGTTTGGAACTTGACCATCTGTATGAGCCAGTAATGTTCCTTGGAAGGCTTTTGTATTTACAAAGTCCATTGTTTTCCCTTGTAAGTATCCTAATCCATCTAAATCTTCTTCTGTTTCAGGGATTGTTACTTCTTCATTTGGTTTACCCACTTTGATAACTGTTTCGAAGATGTTACGACGACCTTCTTGGATGTATTGTCCTAGTGAGTGTAAGTCTGTTGAGAAGTTTGCACTTGAAGGATAAATTCCTTTGAAGTCTTTTCCTTCTGATTCACCGAATAATTGTTTCCACCATTCAGAGAAGTATTGTAATGTTGGTTCGTAGTTAATTAATAACTCTGTCACTTTTCCTTTACGGTATAACACATTACGTGCTACAGCGTATTGATAAGCTTCGTTTTCTTTTAAGTTTGGTGAACTGTATGCTACACGTGCATCTTCAGCCCCTTGCATTAATGCATCTACATCTGCACCAGTTACTGCGATTGGAAGTAATCCTACAGCTGTTAAAACTGTGAAACGTCCGCCGACATCATCTGGAATCACAAATGTTTGGTATCCTTCAACATCTGCTTCTGATTTTAATGCTCCACGAGCGCGGTCAGTTGTCGCATAAATACGATTTACAGCTTCTTCTTTACCATATTTCTTAATTAATAAATCTTTGAATACACGGAAAGCAATTGCTGGCTCTGTAGTTGTCCCAGATTTAGAAATAACGTTCACTGAGAAATCACGGTCTCCGATTAAGTCGATTAATCCTTGTAAGTAAGTTGAGCTAATGCTGTTTCCTGCAAATAATACTTGCGGAGTTTTACGTTTGTCGCTTGGTAAGTAGTTATAGAAAGCGTGGTTTAAGAAATCAATGGCTGCACGCGCACCTAAATAAGAACCCCCGATACCGATAACCACTAATACTTCAGATTCTTCTTGAATCTTTTTAGCAGCTTCTTTAATGCGAGCAAATTCTTCTTTATCATAGTCGCGTGGTAAGTTAATCCAACCTGTGAAGTCATTTCCTGCGCCTAATCCTTCGCGTAAATCTTTATCTAACGCTGTTACTGTTGATTGTAAATTGTCAATTTCTTCTTGGTTGAAGAAATCTAATGCTTTTGAATAATCAAACGAAATATGTCCCATTTGAATGCCTCCTTCGTATTCAATAACGATTTTTTTAATTTTTGTTTTTATCTTTTACAAATTTCTCTTGTGCTTCTTCGATCCATTCTGGCAACTTCTTCGCTAAGCTTGAAAATCCGATAGACGGAACATAGCGTTTACGATTTTTCTTAATCCGTTGTGGAACATCTGGAACATCGAGTTTTTCAAGTGCTCGAATCGATAAACTAATCTTATTTGAGAATTCATCGACATCAATGACTTTAGCTGTCACTTCCTGTCCCACTTTTACAAAATCATGCACATTATCCATATATCCATGTTTACACTCAGAAATATGAATCAAGCCTTGTGTATCTTCGTCTAGCTCCAAGAAAACTCCGTAATTTTGTACACCCGTTACTTTAGCTGTAACGATGTCTCCAATTCTAAAAGTTTTGCTCATAGAACCTCCTACGCTTTTACGTCCATTGATTCGATCACAACATCTTCTAGTGGACGGTCTTGCGCATTGCGTTTTACACCTTCAATCTTAAGAACAACGTCCATCCCTTCAATAACGCGTCCAAATACTGTGTGACGGTGGTCTAACCAAGGTGTTCCACCCACTTTAGCGTATTCTTCAACGATTTCTTCAGGCCAGCCGCCATCTTTTAATTGTTTCAACATTTGTGCGGGCACTTGTTTTGCTGTAACGATGAAGAATTGAGATCCGTTTGTGTTTGGACCTGCATTCGCCATTGATAAAGTCCCATACAAGTTGAATGCTTCTCTTGAAAATTCATCTTCGAAAGTACGTCCGTAAATAGACTCGCCTCCCATACCTGTTCCAGTTGGGTCGCCACCTTGAATCATGAAGTCTTCAATGACACGGTGGAAAATTACTCCATCATAATATCCATTTTTAGCATGTGTTATGAAATTCTCCACTGTTTTAGGCGCTACTTCAGGGAATAATTCCAATGTGAAATCTCCTTGATTCGTATGCACAGTCACGAGTGGATTCTTTTCATTCACTTCATTCAATTGTGGAAATTGACTCATTTTTCCATCTCCTTTTAAATCATACTGATGATTGTTCATCTAACCTCCTCTATTAAACCACAAAAGACAAACGGGTGCAATTTAGCGTTCTTATCATTCTTAATAAAAAAATTAAAAAGTTCTACAAATTTTCTTTAGTGATTTTCTTCGTTTCGTGGTATAGTATTTGAGTATAGAAAAAAGAAAGAGTGAGAGTTTAATGACAATATTACACAATTATCCATTAATCGCTTCTGTTTGCTCGATTCTATTTGCACAATTTGTCAAATTCCCGATTGCGCTCTTCTCAAAAAAAGCAGGCGCAAACGTTTCATTAGTAACTAGCACTGGTGGAATGCCAAGTTCACACTCAGCTGCTGTTAGCTCGCTGATTACAGCGTTAATTATTGACCACGGATTTGCTTCGCCATTTGTTGCCATCGCGACTACTTTTGGCCTAATCGTTATGTTCGATGCTATGGCCGTTCGTCGTCAAAGTGGTGAGCAAGGAATTCTCCTGCAAAAATTATACGAAGAACAAGTACGTGAAGAATCAAGCGCATTAAAGCATGTTGAAATCGAATCTGAAGACGATCCAATCAATCTCTTCGACACAGAAGAAAACAAAAAATTAATTATCAAAAAATATCTAGGTCACAAACCTATTGAGGTGTTCGCCGGTGTATTAACTGGCATCGCAATGGCCTTTATTTTAAGAATCTTCTATTAATCGGAGGTACAAAGTGACACAAGAAATTGTTGATATTATTATTATCGGCGGTGGGCCTGTAGGGCTTTTCACCGCCTTTTACGCGGGCTTACGTCAAGCCTCTGTAAAAATTATTGAAACACTGCCACAATTAGGTGGGCAGCCAGGAATGCTTTATCCTGAAAAAATGATTTATGATATTCCAGCCTTCCCTGAAATTACAGCAGGCGATTTAATCGAGAACTTGAAAAAGCAGCTCGAACGTTTCCCAGAAACACAATACTGCTTAGAGGAAGAGGCACTCGAATTAAACAAAACAGATTTCGGGTATGAAGTTGTTACTTCAAAGCAAACTCACTTGGCAAAAACAGTGATTATCGCTTGTGGAAATGGAGCCTTCCGTCCACGTAAACTTGATGTAGAAAATGCCGAAGCTTATGAAAACAGCAACCTACACTACTTCGTAACAAACTTAGAACGGTTCCGCAACCGTACTGTAGCCATTTGCGGTGGTGGTGACTCTGCGGTAGACTGGGCACTTGCCTTGGAATCCATCGCAAAGAAAGTAACGATTGTTCATCGTCGTCCACAGTTCCGCGCACAAGAGCATAGCGTGAAACAATTGGAAGATTCTAGTGTTGAAATTTTAACACCGTATCTTCCCGACCAAATTATTGGAGACGGCGAAAACATTCAATCTGTTGTATTGAAACACGCTAAAGATGAAGATCAAATCGAACTTCCTGTTGACGACTTTATCGTGAACTATGGCTTCTCTTCTTCTATTGGAGGAATGAAGAACTGGGGATTCGATGTGATTCGTAACACCATCGTGACAAACAGCCAAATGGAAACGACTCTTCCTGGCGTCTTTGCCGTTGGAGATATCGCAACATACGATGGCAAAGTAAAAATCATCGCGACTGGTTTTGGTGAAGCGCCTGTTGCCATTAATGCTGCAATGACTTACGTGAATCCAAATAGCCGTCCGAGCACGATTCACAGCTCATCGATGTTCTAACCGTTTACAAAAATTTAAAAAGAACGCTCAATTCATTTGGGCGTTTTTTGTATTTTGTGTTAAAATAAAAAGCTACTCTTTTTAAAGAGTTTCATAATTTGTTAAAAGGAGGATTTTTCAGATGAAAAGCCCAAAAGAATTACACGATCGCTGTTTAGAATTACTTTCTGAGCGTGGAGTAGAATTAGAACAAATTGCTGAATTAGTTTATTTCTTACAAGAAAAATATGTACCAGGATTAACAAAAGAAGAATGCTTATTGAACGTTAATAGCGTATTGAAAAAACGTGAAGTTCAAAATGCCGTTATCACTGGTATTGAAATGGATAAATTAGCAGAAGAAAAGAAATTACAGCCATTATTAAACGATATTCTATCTCAAGACGAGCCTTTATACGGTGTCGATGAAATCTTAGCATTATCCATCGTAAACGTATATGGTTCTATCGGATTTACAAACTATGGTTATATCGATAAAGTAAAACCAGGAATTCTTAAAACCTTAGATGATAAATCAACTGGTAAAGTAAACATCTTCTTAGACGACTTAGTAGGAGCTATCGCAGCTGCTGCAGCTAGCCGTCTAGCACACAGCATTCCAGCAAAAGAAGAATTAGACTAATCATGCAAAAAGGCTGAAGCATCACGCTTCAGCCTTTTCTATAAAAACAACGTTATACCGTATACGGTATAACGTTATTTTTACTATTTAAATTTTATGCTTTTTCCAAAGAAAAATCAGCAAGAGAAGCGACGAAATGGAAATAAATATTCCAAGATGTAATCCCGGTGGTGTATAACTCCACACAATCTCGTGCTCTCCTTCTGTTAGTAAAACGCCCATAAAGAATCCAAGTGCTTTTTTCACTTCTTGCTTCTTGCCATCCACTGTCACACTCCAACCAGAATGGTATGGTATCGTAAAGGTCGCAAAGGACTGTTCGCTATTTGTCACAGTGACATGTGCTTTCACCATCGCATTTGTATACGACTCAATTGTAATATCGTTGGCTTTCTTATACTGCGTCAATGCATTCGCAAGTGTTGTAATATCAATCGTATAGAACTTAAACCCACGTAAATCCCATTCTTTTGCTTTCGCGTCCTCAATCGCAAAGGTCATCGTTTGATCTAAGTTTCCATTCCCAATCAGCCATAATTGGTTCTCATGGAATCGATTCTCATATGGATAACCGATGCCATTCAGCATCACTTTAGATTTGATTACAGAACCTGCTTGACGTTCTGGAATTTCGACAAAATACAGTTTGTTTGGCTGTAAGGTGAACTTCCACTCAATTTTAGCGGATTCACCTTCGTTTGTTAGTGTGTATTTCTCCTGTCCCTTCGTTAAATTCGTCGTCGCAGGTTCTCCCACACTTACTTCAGTCAATGCGTTTGTTCCAGATAGACCAATCACTTGCAAGAGCTGATTTAGATTGGCAACTGGTTGATTTTTTTCAAAGGCAATATTCGTTGCTGTTTGTTCATTCGTTAAATATCCAAGAGAAAACGCGTATGGATTGCGATAAATCGCAAAGTGCTTCATTGCTCCTTCTTTGGTATACATTCCGCGCACATCTGCAAAGACGCGTTTTTCATCGCCTTCCATCATAAAGCGCGATACGCCAAAGAGCGAATCTAAAATCACATTACGGTTTGTATAGTTCACAACTGATTGAGACGTTGGAAGTCCTAGATGACTCATCTCTTCAATCAATGCATGTTCAAGACTCGATGTGAAATGCGAAGCTCCATTGTATCCAAAAGCAATCGGAAAGTTCGCATGCGATAGCCCTTTATGCATTTCCATTCGCGTAAAAGTATTCGGATTGCTAAAACCTTCTTCGTCAAACGCCATCGCAAATTCCATTTGTTCCTTCAATCCTGCATTCCCAATGAAATAAGGCGCTCGTCTAAATCCAACAACGGAACTCACCATTAGCTCGACAATTACCACGCCGGCCGTCAATTGTAGCCTACGAACTCTATCTGCTCTTCTAAAGAAGAATGCTAATAAGATAATTGTCCAAATAATAAATGCGAGTATTTTCTGTGGCGTCTCTACATATTGAAGACTTCTTAGAGTCGACAACACTAGAACGGAACCAAATCCAAAGATAGCTACTAAAAACTCATATAAGCGGAACTCATCTTTCCATTTCATTAAGCTTTCTGACGCTAACACCAGCATAAAGGTATTCGCAACCCACGAATTTCTGAAGTAGAAGCCAACCGGGCGTTGTCCCATATGCCAAATTTGGTCGAATCCTTGAATCGAAAATGAGAGCAGTAAGACAAGCAAGACAACTGTCGCTGCTAATTTCTTACGAAGTGTAATCTCTCTTTTAGCAAAGAATGTACAACATCCAAAGAGCCCTAATCCGCCGATAAAGAGTTGCGGTAACGCCTTAGAATCGCCCCACTCTTTTTCACCAAAGGATCCTAAAATAAATTTTTGTGGCATGGCGACTATATCATTTAAGGAATTCCATGACCATGCAAAAGTACTGCCAGCACTTGCTTTACTTTCTAACAAAGCACTAAAGACTGGTAATAGCCAAAAAGCTGCAAGGCCTACACCTATGAGCGCAAATAATGCAACTTTCCCTAATTTTAGTATCGCCTCTTTCAAAGAGATATTCTTCGAGAAGATCACATAAAATGTATAGAGCGCTACAAAGAGGCACATCATATACCCTGTATAAAAATCCGTGATTAAACTAAGCGCAAGAAACAGCGGTAATTTCACCGAGCGTTTTCCACTTGCCACCTCTTCAATTCCCAAGAGAATAAACGGAATATATACAAGATTATCTAAGAAATTAGGATTGAACTGTTGCGATACGACAAATCCGCTAAGTGCATACGACGTTGCTAACCCTAACGATAACCAGTAATTTTTCGATACGCCTTGGAATTTCTTTTCTAGGAAATATCCAAAGACGACTCCCATAACCCCAGCACGTAGTAGCGGAATCACGTAGCTAAGGACTTGAAAACTTGAAATCGGGAATATTACATATAAAAACGTGAATGGACTTAAACTATTAAAGCCCCAGACACTTGGCATGGCTCCTCCAAGCGACTTCTCGAAGGACCAAAATAAACCGCTAAAATCTCCACTCCAAAATAATTTATGCAATCCGATATAAAGCGGAAAATATTGAGAAAGAAAGTCTCCACTATGAATCGAATTTTGCGAAAAAGGGGTCAATCCTAAAGATAGGAAGACCCCTAACATCACCACGAACGGAACAAAGAATAGCGAACTATATTTTAATTTCATTTTTGAAATTGTCATTATAGTCTACTCCTATTCAATTAAATCCATTTTTTATAAATGGCAAAAACATAAATACAAATTGATAAAATTGAAATCACGAGACCTGCCATAAATCCTTCTGGCATATAAGTCATCTCAATCGTATGTTCACCAGGCGTAATTTGGAAAGCAAGAAGACTGTCCCAAACTTTAGCCGTACCAACGATTTTTCCATCAACTTTAACAGTCCAGCCTTTTTCATATGGAATGCTTGTCATCATCCATGTGCTATCGTCTGTAATATTCACAGTTCCTTGAATATGACTGTCGTTCCAATGAGTGACTTTCATTCCTTGAAGTTGACGTTCTTCAATCATACGGTTAACTAAGGCACTATTTGAGCGTGCTAGGCGTAATCCAGATAAGTTATATTCATCATCTGTATCAATTTCAATCGTTAAATCAACGGCTTTTCCAAGTGAATCATGTGCAATTTGAATCAGCTGGGTTTGTTGGAATTTATCTTGGAAGTCATACGTATTTCCATTGAGTAAAATTCTCACTTTGTTTTTATTCGTATGAGAAAGTTTTTGAGGAATGGATACCCAGTAATCTTCTGACGATTGCGGTACTAAATGATACGTAATCGTTCCTGGTTTCGATGAATCCACACGTTTATACGTTTCTGGTTTAGA
>CALHVK010000039.1 GCA_938039195.1 uncultured Carnobacteriaceae bacterium | reverse complement strand
CAAACAACCGATAAAACAATAACGATACACCAGTCCATTAGTGTCCTAACAAATATCTTTTTGTTCATCTTACTCTCCGTTGATTATCCTAGCAGTCTAAAATCTACTTTCAATCCTAAATTGTATTCTTCGTTTAAATATTCCACAAGATCTTTGAGACGTAATAATTGTCTTCTAAAGAGAATCGAATCGTATTTCTTGTTTGGATACTCAAAGCGGAGATGAACCCTCATGCCGCCTTTTCTTCTGTTTTCAAAAACAAGATAAGACTTGCTGACTTCTGATAAGTCGACGACGGTAAAGTTAATGTCGTAGCTGACAAGAATGCCTTCCATCACAAGGATTTTAAGTTTTGGATCCACATATTCTGCATCATCCAATAACTGCTTCATATTGTTCGCATACTCAGGGAAGTATGCATCAAAGCGAGCATACTGCGCCTTCAAGCGACGCGTTTGATAAATTTGGAATGCAATCAGCCCAAGAACAATTGCAAGCATAACAAACGTCATTGCCGAATCTCCCCATTGAGCGTCAGAAGTCGTTAACTTCAAGATTCTGGATTCATCGATTTGCGTCTTGGCTTTTTCTGAATATAGCGGGCTCTCTTTATATTTCTTGTAAAAGGCGTCTTTCATCTCAGGCGTTACATTCACCTTCTCATTGGACCTTTTCCCTTTACTTTTCTCTGGTGTCACACGCACACTCAAATAAAGATTCGACGCTTCGAGTGCATTCTCTGCGTTTCCGGCAGCTTTCTTTGCTTCTAAGACATTATTCAATTCACCCGAATCTGCCTCGAAAACCGCAACACCTCGTTCATGTTTCACTAAGTAATAGGTGTGCCCGTTTAGAACAAGCGGTTCTGGATCGATATCCATTACTTTAATGGCGACGGATGAACCCTTATCGTTTACATAGTAAACTTCATTAGCTTTGTATAATTCTTCCGCGCTCTGGAATGATTTGAATCCCGCACGTGCAATGATTACCATCACTACTGTCATTATCGCTACTACTACCCATATCGGACCTGTTCTTCTTGCGTACCCTTTATGCATTTTAAACCCTACTTTCTATTAAATTCGTTGACTCATCTTCTATGAACCATATACCCATTACCATTGAAACGGTAGCGATATTTTGGTTCCTTCTTTTTTATTTAGATAATCCACTAATTGGCGAACGTTCTCTGGACGATTCTTCAATTGAATGGTTACTTTTTTATTCCCGCCAAATCCAAAATCGATGGCATAAGTGACACTGCTTTTTGCCTGTTGGCGACGAACTTCAATATTTCGTACTCCCCGCAGCTTAATCACTCTAAAATTGTTATTATAGCAAACTAATTTATGATCCTTCACTAGTATTTTTAGCTTAGGATCATGAAAATCTGCATCCGTTGCTAAGACTTTCATCTGCCCGGCATATCGCGGAAACTCTTTATCAAATGCTTCGTATTCTTCCTTCAATGTACGTACTCGTTTATAGCTAGCGTAAAAGAATGCTAACGCTATTAGAAACACAAAGAGAGTCACTACCGTTTCCAATAAACGATTTGTAGCAGATGTAAGGGTTAAATAATGTATGAAGTCCAGTGGTACAGCGTCTTCTGTCGGTAAGAGCGTTCCCTTCTGATATTGTCTGATAATGGCTTCCATCAATAGTGACGGTATATGGACGGTCGTACTCCCTCTACGCCCCTTTGTTACTGCTGGCGTCACTCGAACATTTAAATAAATATTCTCTTGTTTTAAAGGCTCCCAGTCATTCGGATTCGCTTTTTTCAAATCCAAAAACTGTTGAATGTCTTTAGCCTTCGCTTGAAGTGGCGTAACTCCTTTTTCATGTTTTACTAAATAATAGTCGTTTCCATCATATGTGAGGACCTCTGAGTCTATATCCAACACACGAATTGCAACGGAGGTTCCCGCATCCTTCAAACGATAAATATCCCCCATCTTATAGAGTGCCTCTCCCCCCATGTATCCTTTCACAGTTCCAAAGAGAAAGAAAATCCCTAACAGGAGCCACAATAGAGCAGAGCCCCAAAGAAATATCGTTCTTCGTACATACCCTTTATGCACCTTTATTTCCTACTTTCTATTACTATTTTTCCAATCGTCCTTAATCTTAACTGGGACGAAGTAATTCACTTTTCGAACGAGACGATACTTGTCTTCTAGTGTCTTTCCATACGTATTTGGAACGAAGGCACGTCTTCTTGTCTTAAACGTAAACTTGATTCCATAATACACACGGCGCCCTGTACTCGTACGATACAGATGAATTTCTTTTAATTCTTTTAGCGGAATCACTGTAAAATGTCTTCCGTAAAAGATGAGTACTTCTTTTACAATCATCGCTTCGAATTTCTCATCGACATAGTCTGCGTTTTCTTTAAACTCTTTTTGTTCCCATTCGTTATTCGGGAAGAGCGCATCTAGCTGTTTAAATGCGAAATAATATTTCACGGATAATCCGATGACTTGCCCTAGCAGAAGGAGCACGATTACTACCATCACTAGTTGCAATAAGAGAATTGGATGACTCCAAACGTCGACATCTTGATAAAAATTAAATTGTTCAAATGTTTTAAAATCAAGCATGAGAGTGATGGCTAGGAGTGCGACACTCCCCACAAATAACATGTAGAAGCCTTTCATTCTAGAAAAAATTCGTCTAAACATCTATATACCTCTTTTGTATTATGTGTATATTATACTAAGTTTTTCTTTATTTGTATAGCTTTAACGGCTGAAAATGCAAAAAGAGAGTGAGTAGAATCCAGATTCTGTTCTACTCACTCCCTAAATTACACTGTTCTAACCCTTAGACATCTGCCTCTTTGCGATTAGCCTTAATCTCATCGATTAACCCTTGTAATTCTGCTTCATCAAAATGATATTTCTCACCACAGAAATGACAAACCACTTCCGCGCCATGATCTTCGTCAATCAGATGTTGTAAGTCATCTACCCCAATCGAAAGAAGACCCGCACTGAAACGTTCACGCGTACATCCGCAATGGAATTTCACAGGCATCTCTTCTAACACTCGAATGTTTTCTTCACCTAATAATCGATTCAAAATATCACGTGGTTGCTCTTGTTGGTCAATTAATTTTGAAACCATTGGAATTTCACTAATACGACGTTCGATTTCTGAAATGGTCGCTTCGCTCGCCCCTGGTAATAGCTGAATCATAAAGCCACCTGCTGCACGAACTGTTTCGTCTGGATTTACAAGAACCGATACCCCAACAGCTCCGTTAATTTGTTCAGAGACTGCTAAGTAATACGTGAAGTCCATTCCCAATTCTCCGTCTACAATTGGTACTTGGCCAGAGAACGGTTCTCTCATATTTAAGTCTTTGATGACGGTAATTGTTCCGTTTGTCCCCACAACTCCACGGACATCTAATTTTCCTTTGTCGTTTAATTCAAGGCTCACATGAGGATTCGTAATATACCCACGCATTTCCCCACGACCGTTTGCATCGGCCATGATTTTCCCACCAGGGCCATCTCCGTTCACTTGTACAGTGATGCGTTCATCGTCTTTTAAACTGCTTGCTAATAATTGTGTCCCGATGATGGTACGACCAAGAGCTGCTGTTGCAGAACTCCAAGTGTCGTGTCTGCGTTGTGCTTCATCGATTGCATCTGTGGCAACCATAGCAACGGCTTTGACCTCATCATTGAACGCCAATACTTTTAATAATGTATCTGCCATTTGTTTCTCCTTTTTCATAGGAAAAGAGCTGTGACAACTGCCTCAGCTCTCCTTCCCTTTGTGTTATTCGTTTTCGTTTTGTTCAGTGAAATCTTCTACTGGAGTGACATCCGCTACTTCGACTTCTTCCTCTTCTTCTGGAACCTCTTTGCCTTCTGCTTGTTCCGCATCGCGTTTTGCTAAGGCTTTTTTCGTTTCTTCAAAACTTGCCGCTTCTGTTTCGCTTGGATATTCCTCTTCCGCGATTGGAGCTGGCATTTCACCTGTTTCGAAAAGTGATTTAATCGTACGTTCATCTAATGTTTCTAATTCTAGAAGTTTTTGAGCAATTAATTCTAATTGGTCTTTATGTTCTTCAAGAATTTGAAGTGCTTTTTCATGCGCTTCTTTCATGATACGACGTACTGCATTGTCGATTTCAAACGCCACTTGGTCTGAGTAACCTTTTGTTTGACCATAGTCACGTCCGATAAATACTTGATGATTTCCTTCGTATTGAACAGTTCCTAATTCGTCCACCATTCCGTACTCTGTAATCATGCTACGAACAATAGCTGTTGCTTGTTCAAAGTCGTTAGATGCTCCTGTTGTCTTCACGCCAAAGATAAATTCTTCAGCAGCACGACCACCGAGAAGTCCAACTACTTGTTCGAACAATTCTTCTTTTGTCATTAAGAAACGATCTTCTTTTGGAAGCATGATGGCATATCCGCCAGCGCGTCCACGAGGGACAATCGTTACTTTATGAACCACACGTGCATCGCTTAAGACCATACCAACAATTGTATGCCCTGCTTCGTGGTAAGCCACCATTTCGCGTTCTTTCTTGCTGATAGCACGGTCTTTTTTAGCCGGACCAGCAATCACACGGTCATGTGCTTCATCCACGTCTAATGCGTCGATGGCTGTTTTATCACGACGAGCGGCTACTAAAGCTGCTTCGTTTAATAAGTTTTCAAGTTCAGCACCAGAGAATCCTGGAGTTTGTTGCGCAATCACTTTTAAGTCCACGTCTTTTGCAAGTTTCTTATTGCGTGCGTGTACTTTCAGAATCGCTTCACGGCCTTTTACGTCTGGACGACCTACTAAGATTTGACGGTCAAAACGTCCTGGACGAAGTAAGGCTGGGTCTAATACGTCTGAACGGTTCGTTGCGGCAATCACGATGATTCCCTCTGTTCCTTCGAATCCGTCCATTTCAACAAGCAATTGGTTTAAGGTTTGTTCACGTTCGTCGTGTCCGCCACCCATTCCGGCACCACGTTGACGACCAACGGCATCGATTTCATCGATAAAGATAATTGCTGGAGCATTTTTCTTCGCGTTTTCGAATAAGTCACGAACACGGCTTGCCCCAACCCCTACGAACATTTCTACGAATTCAGAACCTGAAATCGAGAAGAATGGTACGTTTGCTTCACCAGCAACGGCTTTAGCAAGAAGGGTTTTCCCTGTTCCTGGAGGGCCCTCAAGAAGTACCCCTGCAGGAATACGAGCACCAAGCGCTGTAAATTTACGTGGGTCTTTTAAGAATTCCACCACTTCTACAAGCTCTTGTTTTTCTTCTTCGGCACCCGCTACATCAGAGAAGCGTACTTTTACGTTTTGTTTCTTCTGATTTGTCGCACGGCTCTTACCGAAGTTCATTGGATTGTTACGTCCACCTTGGCCACCTTGGCTCATAAACATTGTATAGAGTAAGAACCCTAATACGCCAAGTGGTAAAATGACTTGTAATAAAACGGAAATCCATACGCCTGTTGAACTTTCTGGTAAAGTTTCAACCTTTGTATTTTTAGCTTGAGCTGCTTCATTGATTTCTTTAATCGTTGAGTCATTTGGTAAGACTGTTGTTCTGAAGTTTGTACTCTTTGTTGTACGGTTATCAAAAATAGATAACCCATTTTGATTTTTAGCTTCCTGCGTTGTCTGCTCTTTCGGATTTGTATATTCCCCAGTAATGGTATACACAGAATTCGAATATTGCATCTTAATATCTTTGATTTCGCCACTTTTCAGACTTTGCATAAATTCTGTATATGAAATATCTGCAATAGGACCTTTTTGATCCCCGTTAAACATTCCAACAAAAATGACGATAGCTCCGAAAATTAAGATATATAGTAAGCTAGATCTAAGTATTGATCGATTGTTATTATTATTCATTGTACCTCCCCATCTTCTTATAAAAGAAGAACGATAGTTAAATTGACTACCGTTCTATCATAACATATTTGACTTTTGTTGACGAATAGTTTTACTCATTCTTAATCTTCATAGAATTCAGGCTTTAAAACACCGATACATGGTAAGTTACGGTAGAATTGTTTAAAGTCTAATCCGTATCCTACAACGAATTTATTTGGCACTTGAACACCAACGTAATCCGCTTCGATTGCTTCTTCGCGACGTTCTGGTTTGTCTAATAAAGTCACCACTTTCACGCTTGCTGCTTGGCGGTGTTTTAATAATTCAACCACGTGTTTTAAAGTACGGCCTGTATCGATAATATCTTCCACAATAATTACGTGACGACCATTAACACTTTGTCCTAAGTCTTTTAAGATACGTACTTCGCCGCTTGATTCGAATTCATTTCCATAACTAGATACATCCATGAAATCAATTTCTAAATTGCAGTCCATTGCGCGGACTAAATCTGCCATAAAGAAAATAGCACCCTTAAGAATACAAATGACTAATGGATCTTTACCACGGTAATCTTCCGCTAACGTAGCACCTAATTTCTTAATCGTTTCTTGCAATTGTTCTTCTGATACTAAAATTTCTGACATATCATTTTTTAACATGTGTGCACCTCGTTTTGTTTTCGTAAGATAGAATCATTTTACCAGTTTCCTCTTCAAAGAACAACGGTTGAGCATAGCGATAACCCAAAATAGCACGAATTTTTTTTGAGGCGTCTTCCAATACCCAAATTTCCTTGCGTTCTTCGAGTGGAATCTTCGAATTGATAAACCATCTTGAGAGTTTTTGATGTTTGATTTCACTGGCATCTAGCGCAATCTTATCGCCTGGTTTTGCATGACGAATCGTGAGCGGGAAGTCCTTTGGATAAACAGGAATTGCAAAATCCGAAGAGGTCTTTCCTGTCGTAAGAAGAATTTGCTCATCTTCGTTTGGTCGAATCAATGTGTCTTCTGGTTTCGATAGGACAAATTCAATATTTGGAACGACTTTAGGTCTTCCTTTTTCAAACGAGCATTCTTCATAGCGTTTCTTAAACTTCCATCCATTTGAAAGATCCAGAGTGAGCTGCGCTTTATCCGAACCAACCTTTTCTAAGATTTGTTCCATCTGCACCACAGAAATCGTCGTATCCATTTGCATTAACACTTGTTGCAAGAGCAGTCGTTGCATTTCAACGGGTTCTTTGAGGAAAGCTTCTCGGTGGAACGCGACTTTCTTCTTCCCTTTTTGGAAAATCTGATTTTGTTTTTCTTCTAGGATTGGCATTAAGCATGCCACCGCATCCGCAATCATCTGTGCACTCTTTTGGAAGTGGCTTCCGGCATTTGGATTTTCCTCTTTCAAGAATGGAATGACATGATGACGATATCTGTTTCTTGTATAGTCATCCGATTCATTCGATTCATCTTCTAAATAAGGAACGTCATATTTCTTAGCCTCTTCGTAGAGTTCTTTTTTCTCATACGATAGGAACGGACGTAAAATCGACAAGCTTTTCACGTAACGTTTTTCCTTCATCCCAGCAAGACCTTCCAGCGTACTTCCACGCGACCATTTCATCAACACGGTCTCCAATTGATCATCTTGGTGATGTGCCAATACTAAATAGTCCGCCTGATGTTTTGAAGTCACTTCGCGGAAGAAATCATATCTAAAATCTCGTAACGATTTTTCAGAAGTCGTCTCCCCTTCTGCTTCGTGCCAATGCTTTGTCTCGATTGGAATCTGATGCAGCTTGCAAAAACGATGAACGAGTTGTTCCTCATCCACGGCTTGTGCTCTCAGGCCATAATTCACATGGGCCACTACGAGTCGATCTGTTGCATCGTCTCCAAATAAAGTGATCATCGCATTCAAAAGAACCATCGAATCGACACCTCCGGATACGGCAAGCACATATTTTTTCTCAGTAAAGTTTTCTACATTTCTTCTAAAAAACGCTGTTAGTTGATGTTGCATAGGCCTCTCCTTTCTGTCAAAAAAATCTCCTCCAGCTTACACTAGAAGAGATTTGTGGTTTCATTATGAACGGCGACCGCCACGGCCTCCACGTTTTCCTTCAGTGTTACGTTTCAATGAAGTTAAACGATCTTCAGAGTCTTTCAAGAAGGAACTCATTAGAGAATCGAAATCTGTCGCTTTTGCTTGCGAAGGAGATTTCTTTTCGTATGGAGCTGCAGTTCTGCCAGCATTGCGATTTTTCTTAAAGTCTTGAGAGTCTTGATTACGCGGTGTGAAAGGTTTCTTTGCTTTATCCGCTGAATCTTCTTTTGGTTTATCAACGGCACGACGAATTGAAAGGCTAATTTTACCATCATCCGCAATCGTCATGACTTTCACTTTAACCTCGTCTCCAACTTTTAAAACTTCTTTGATATCTTGAATGTATGAATCAGACACCTCGCTAATGTGAACAAGACCTGTCTTACGATCTCCTAAATCCACAAAAACTCCAAAATTTGTAATTCCAGTAACTTTACCAGGGATTACGTTTCCTACTTCGATTGACATATAAAAAGCGTTCCTCCTTCATTATTCCCTTTTTGATACACGCTTGACGTATCGAAAAGATTCATTGCCTAACGGTTTTGAGTTGTCACCTTAACAACAGTTTCCCCTTGTTCCACTTCTTCTTTTGCTTGTTGTGCTTTATGCTCTGCAGTGTCCCGCGGCGTACTGAAGATGATTTCTCCAGTTTTGCTTAAATAATATTCACTACGCGCTAACTTCGCGATATATTCATCGCTTTGAAGAAGCTCCACTTGTTGTTGTAAAGATTCCTTTTGCTTTTCAGCAAATTCTTTTTCAGCCTTTGCTTGTTCAATTTTTTGATCTAATTGATTTGCTTGGCTAATTTGGTTCCCAATCCCGACAATCATTGATCCCGAAACAGCGATGGCACCAATTACAATTAACTTTGTCATTAGTGAATGGCTCTTCCAAACGGGAGTAGAAGGTTTTTTCTGTTGTAACTTTTGATTCATAGAAATTACATTTGAATTTCTTTGTTGTGTTTCTTGCTTCACCTTAATTGTCTCCTTTTTTACTTATACAAACTGAGTATAACAAGAATGACGCTCATCGTCCATGGTTACACTAAGATTTTTTGTATTTTTTTGAAAACTTGTTTTGAACTTCTTTTTTTCTGGCAAAAATAAAACCCGTATAAAAATCTAAAAGCAAAAAATGATTCCGCAAAGACTAACGGATTCTATAATAACAGTAATGTGATACGCATCGAATGTGAATTACGCGGAGTAGGGCTTGTACCTTACTCCGCGTTTGAAGCTTCGAAGGTGAGCGACGGAAGGCTCGAACCGGTGCAACATTACAGTTATTATGAAGACATCCGTTAGGATAAGCGGAATCATTTGTAGTTTATCTATAGTTTTTAGTTTACATCTTCGGTACGGAGTTTCACGCGTTTAATCACCACTTGATTCTCCGTTTCGCGAATGTAGTTTTTCAAGTTTTCAATAATGATCTCTTCGTCATTATGAATGCGAATCACGAGCTCATATTTCTCACCATCGAGTTCGCGCGCTTCGACTTGAATCGATTGATAATCTTCAAAGTGGCAGTAATTATAAATCGACTGCACAATGGTTGGGTCTGGAATTTCACAGTAAATATTTACTTGACGTTGTTTTCCTTGCAAGATTGGTTGATACGCTAATTTTTGGACGATGACAATAATCGCGGCGCAAAGTGAACCGAAAAACCAGAATCCTCCGCCAATCGCAAGTCCAATCCCAGATGTGGCCCAAATTCCTGAAGCGGTGGTCAGTCCACTCACGCGTTTTTCACGCATAAAGATGATTCCCCCACCGATAAAGCTGATACCGCTGACGACTTGAGCAGCCACACGAGCTGTATCGTAGTGTGGTGTGTCCAGAAAGGCCTCTTTTGAAATAATCATCATTAAACAAGAAGTGAGCGCTACAATCATATGTGTTTTAACCCCTGCTTGTTTATTTCGGGAGGTACGTTCATAACCGATGGCAAGTCCACAAATACATGAAATTAAAATCGCCAAAAAATGACGCAATTCCATCATTGCGTTAAATGGTTGTAGTATATTGATTGCATTTAAATCCACGGTTTTCCCTCCTTATTTCTCTTAAAAAAGCACTATTAATCATACTCTTTTTATATTTTTTTGTCAACAGAAAACGCATTCAAAAAAGAGCTCCTCTCCATAAAAAAAGAATACGACAATCTCGCCGCATTCTTCCTTCATTATAGTTCTAACTCTTCTTTAATGAGCTTTTCTTCTAGAATCGTAAACATTTCCTTCGCGTCTTCTTTTCTCGTTGAATCCATCAATGCTTCAACTTGGACTAAGACATGTTTGTTCCCGAATTGAATCGCGATTTTATCTCCTACTTTCACGTCCGTTGAAGATTTCGCTACTTTATCATTAATAAACACACGTCCCTTATCGGCTACTTCTTTTGCAACCGTACGGCGTTTGATTAATCGTGATACTTTTAAAAACTTATCGAGTCTCATCATTTTCCTCTTTTCTACCAAATTTTCTAAGTAAGGTCTTTCCTTTTGGAATTAGAACCCATTCGCGTTTCGTAAATAAATTCCACTTCATCGTTCCCGCCAGGAAAATCACCACTCCTATAAAGGCAAAGACGATGGAAAAGACAAAGGCCATCGTTCTGGAATCTTGCAAGGCGGCAAACTGCCATGCTCCGTATGATAATACCGAAACAATGACCGCCATGCCAAGTGCAATGCTTGAAAGGTTCTGCATAAAGTTCCCGTCACGAAGTACGCTTGTCATAATCTCTTTTGCAAAAGCCATCATCACACCCATCATGACAAAAAGTCCAAGCGCTGTCGCAAGGCTAGCTCCAAGCGTTCCAAACATCGCTACGAATAAGTAGTTCGTACCTGCTTTCACTGCGAGTCCTGCCGTGAGGGCGAGTAGCGTTTTTGGATATTGATGCTGACTTTGAAAAATACCGTGTAGCGACATAATCACAGATGCAAAGAAAATACTAGTGACATAAACAAGGAGCACTGCCTGCCCTTGTGCATCTCCAAAGAGTGCCGTATTTAACCATGGCAAGATGGCTATCATCCCCATCGTTGCAACGAGTGAGAAGGTCATCGTCATTCGAAGCAGTGACGCGGATAATCTCTTAAACTCTAAGTCGTGCCCTTTCTTAAAGGCTCGCGATAACATCGGCATATAGCTTGATGAAAATCCGACTCCGACCACCATTCCTAATTGCACAAGCGGCTGCCCTCTATCGTAAATCCCCTTGAGGTCTTTTGCGACTTCCGGAAGCATTCCTTGATTCGTTAACACATTATACACAGAGAACGAATCCACCAATTGGAACAAGACTAAAATCGAACTAAGGAGACAAATGGTTCCTCCTTCAAAGGCAAAGCGTTTAAAGAGATGCCCAAATGTCGGCACTTCCATTTCTACTGGTGTAATCGTCAAGCCGTCGAGCGGATTTTTTGTATCTTTCAATACATAATACAGCATCACAAGAATCGCAAAGATTGCCGCAATCGTCGCACTCGACATCGCCCATGTTCCCATCGTGTAGTAGTCTGAAATGGTGCTACCAAACAGACTCGCCACGAAGAGAATTACCGCGACACGAACGACCTGCTCCACCACTTGCGAGATGGCAGTCGGCATCATTCGAAAGCTTCCTTGGAAATATCCCCTTGTGATGACTAGAAACGGCATCAATAGAAACATCCACGATACACTTTGGACGACTGGCAAGAGTTCTACGTCTCCCATCCAGTGGGCAATCATTCCCGCACCCAAATGAAGAAAGGCAAAAATCCCCACTCCAACAAGGGTTGCAATCACGAATAGCTGCTTCAATAATTTCTTTAAATGTGTCGACTCCAAGTATTCCGCGACTACATTGGACACGAATACCGGGAAGCCCGTTAATGCAAAGGTCATGCCGATTCCATAGATAGGATACACCTGTTGATATACATAAAATCCGGTGTTGCCTACCATGTTTTGGAAAGGAACTCGGTACACCGCACTTAAAATCTTAGCGATAAACGCGGCAATCGAGAGCGCAATCGCCCCTTGCATCATCCCTTTACTATTTATCTTCTTCATGTTTTTCCTCATCGCGGGCTAGAATTTCCCCGCATGTTTTTACAAACAGTTTAACTTGCTCCAGCCATAAGTCAACAGGCTTTTGCGTGATATTTAATAAAATCTGAAGACTTTCGCCCTTGTTGGACACTTGCGCTGGTAATTTCACTGGACCAAGCGCCTCAAAGACTGGCACCCCTTGCAACCGTGTGGCAGAAGGTGGTGCAATCGTAATCGTCACCGAATTATCTTTCCGTTTAATCGATACGACGTCAATCTCGTTGGCGTAATGCTTAATCAATCCAACCTCTGCTAATGCACTCACTTCATCCGGGAAGTCCCCGAAGCGGTCGATAAAGTCATCAAGCAATTCTTCATAAGCTTCCACACTATCAATCGAGCGAATCCGTTTGTACATCTCGATTTTTTGACGTTCGTCTTGAATATAGCTTGCTGGAATATACGCATCAATCTGTAAGTCGATTTCAACCGTTTCTTCGTCCGACTTCACTTCTTTTCCTTGTTTCTTCAACACGGCTTCACTTAATAATTGAGAATACAAATCGAATCCGACCGAATCGATAAATCCGTGCTGTTGTTTTCCAAGTAAATTCCCTGCCCCACGAATCGATAAATCTCGCATGGCAATCTTGAATCCAGAGCCAAGTTCTGTAAAGTCGCGCATCGCTTGCAGACGCTTCTCGCTGACTTCCGTTAATACTTTGTCTGGTTGATACATGAGGTACGCATAGGCAATACGGTTTGTACGCCCCACACGTCCACGCAATTGATACAACTGCGAAAGTCCCATATGATCCGCATTTTCAATAAAGAGGGTATTGACGTTTGGAATATCTACCCCTGTTTCGATAATCGTTGTCGTCACTAACACATCGTATTCCCCTTCAATAAATTGGAAGAGAATATTTTCGAGCGTCGTTTCACTCATTTGCCCGTGAATCACACCCACACGACATCCTGGAACAAGAGCTCTCAGTTCATCCGCCTTCTTCTCAATCGTCTCAACTCGATTATATAAATAGAAGACTTGTCCGCCACGAGCCATTTCACGTTCGATGCCGTCACGAATGGTCATCGGGTTTTGTTCCATCACAAATGTTTGAACTGGATAACGGTTTGCGGGTGGAGTTTCGATAACGGATAAATCACGCACCCCAAGCATTGACATATGCAAGGTTCTTGGAATTGGTGTTGCCGTCAGAGTCAATACGTCCACTTGCGATTTCAATTGTTTCAACCGTTCCTTATGCTTCACTCCAAAGCGTTGTTCTTCGTCGACAATGAGGAGTCCTAAATCTAAAAACTGTACGTCTTTTGAAAGTAGACGGTGAGTCCCGATGACGATATCCACCGCTCCTTTACGAAGCTTCTCAATCGTTTCTTCTTGTTCTTTTTTACTACGGAAACGACTTAATAATCCGATGGTAAATGGATAATCCGCAAAGCGTTGTACGAAATTCTCGTAATGTTGCTCGGCCAGAATCGTTGTTGGTACTAAAACGGCCGCTTGTTTCCCATCCATGACCGCCTTGAAGACCGCACGCATGGCTACTTCCGTTTTCCCGTATCCAACGTCCCCGACAAGCAGACGGTCCATCGGTTTGTCCTTTTGCATGTCTTCCTTAATTTCCGCCACACTTCGCAGTTGGTCTTGCGTTTCGGTATAAGGGAAGGCCTGCTCGAATTCTTGTTGCTCGACGGTATCGCGGCTAAACGCATAACCTTTTTCGGCGTCACGTTTGGCGTATAATTCGATGAGTTCATCGGCGATATCTTCAATCTTGGCCGTTACTTTCCGTTTCGTCTTCGCCCATTCCGTACCGCCCAATTTATTGAGTTTTGGAACTTTCGCATCAGACGAGACATATTTTTGAACGAGCTTAATTTGCGTCACCGGAACAAATAGATTTCCGCCATCTTGATAGTGAATCGACATGTAGTCTTGGTGAATTCCGCCAATTTCTAGCGTCTCCATCCCTTGGTACACACCGACCCCGTGGTTCACGTGAACCACATAGTCTCCAACCGCTAATTCGGTATAGCTCTTCAATCGTTCCGCATTCGAGATTTTTTGATTTCGTGGTGCGCGTTTCGTGAGTTTATTGAATAATTCGCGTTCCGTCAAGATGGCAAATTTATCCTCTGGCAGTTCAAATCCATTGTGCATCTTGCCGACCATGATTTGAAGTTGCCCTTCCAGTACCGTTCCGTTTGAAATCACACTCTTAATGTCAAAATCGGCAAAGGTTTGTTCGACCTTTTGCGCGCGTTTTTCGTCATCGACTAAGACGATAACCGTTGCGCCTTGTTTCTTCCAACGGTCTGCTTCGACTTTCACCATCGGCATTTGCGAGAAGAACTGTGTCATCGTACGCGTCGTAATCGGATGAATGGCATCGAATGCTAATCGTCCGAGCCCTTTTTGGAAAATGGCAAAATACGTTCTCGAGAGCGGACTGTCTTTTAACACTTTTCGTCCATCTTGAACGAGCGACAATCCAGAAGCAATCGCACCCGTTTCGATATGGTGTGTCTTCCAATAGCCTGCCTCTTCTTCTAAGGTTTTGCTCTTTTCAACAAAACGAGCGTAGTCATCAATAATAAGGTACGCATCTTTAGAAACATAATCTAATAAGCTGGTCTTCTCAGGATAAATACATTCCAAGAAGTACGTTAAGTTGGATGGAATTTCTCCATTTTCTAATTGTGCATCGATGGCTTGTTGAATATTGGAGATTTGGTCTTTTCGTTCTTCACTTTGAGCCGCCTTCACGTCCTTTTCATAGAGCGCGTGAATTTTGGCCTGCGCCTTCCAGACAGCTTCCTTTTGAAGTGGCAAGTCTGTAGCTGGTAAAATGCGCACTTCATTAATGACATCCATCGAACGTTGTGTCTCCGCGTTAAACGCGCGAATCGAATCCACTTCTGTATCAAAGAAGTCTAGACGTAGTGGATACTCTTGGTCTAATGGGTAAATATCAACGATACTTCCACGAAGCGCAAATTCACCAGGAGTCGCAACCATATTTTCGCGACGATATCCTAATTCCACTAACTGCTCCACAAAGGCATCCATCGATTCGATTTCAGACCCCATCGCAAGTTCAATAGAGCTCTTCTTCCATACAGTTGCCGGAACTAAGAGTTTTTGAATCCCAGAGAGCGGCACAATGACGATTCCTTTTTGCCCTCGACTTAAGAAATCGAGCGTGCGAATGCGTTGGCTCACTACATCCGGAGACATTACTGAGAAATCGGCCGCAAGCGACTCTTCTACCGGAAAGAGATGGACCACCTCATCGTCGTACCACTCTGATAGCTCTTCATAAGTCTGCGTCGCTTGCAAGAGTGTTGGTGTCACAATCACTAATTGCTTGTCCAATTTCTCAAACGCACAAGACTGGGCCAAGTGCTTTACAGACCCACTAAGCCCTAGCACGAGTTGACTCTCATGAAGAGGGAGTGTATCCAACCACTCTTTAAATCCTTTCAGTTTACTAATCGTTTGTTGCACTAATTGCATAACTTTCTCCTTTTTCCAACGACAAAAAGAGACCGCAAAAAAATTTGCAGCATCTCTTTTCCTCTATTTACTAATTAAATTGATTCATTGTTTTGACGAAATCATCCGTTTCAATCCACGAACGAATCGCATCGACACTCTTTTGCACTGCAAAAATAATGTCCTCTTCTTCCTCTTTTTCAAAGCGGTTGAGCACATGTCCTACGACCGTACGTCCATCTTTTGGACGCCCAACCCCCACTTTAATACGGTTAAACTCGCTAGTCCCTAGACACGAAATAATACTCTTAATTCCGTTATGTCCTCCAGCACCACCTTTTTGACGAAGACGAATCTTTCCAACCGGCAGATCCATATCATCATAAACAACAAGTAAGTCTTCGATTCCAATTTTAAAATAATTCATCAGCGGACGAATCGCTTCACCCGATAAGTTCATAAACGTCAATGGCTTCATGAAGATGACTTTCTCGCCACCGATTTGCACTTGTGCAAATACCGCATCAAAAAGCGCCTTATCAAAATCAAACTTCTCTTGATAGGCCACTTCATCCATTGTCATGAACCCGACATTATGTCTTGTCCCTTTATACTTTGCTCCAGGGTTCCCTAGACCAACGACTAATTTCATACTTTCACCTATTCTTTTTTCTTCTATTTTGCTATTATACCATACCCCTCTACCGTCCCGTTATTAATTCACATTTTCACGAAATTGTGTTTTTTATGTATTATTTGTCATAAAAAGGGCCTTCTGAAACTCAATTTTTAGAAAATCATGCTATACTTATCTATGGATATTCCAACACTATTTTTTTAGGAGGTATGAATATGGAAAAATCTCAAAAACATGGTAATAAAGTAATTTTAGTCGGTGACGGTGCCGTTGGTTCTAGTTACGCATACGCACTTGTTTTACAAGGAATTGCAGAAGAACTAGGAATTATCGACATCAATTTCGAGAAAACAGAAGGCGATGCGTTAGACTTATCACATGCCTTAGCTTTCAATGCCCCTAAAAAAATCTATGCAGCTACATACGAAGACTGCCACGACGCAGATATTGTATGTATCACAGCAGGTGCCCCTCAAAAACCTGGCGAAACTCGCTTGGACTTAGTTTCTAAAAACTTAAAAATCTTGAAAAACATCGTAGACTCTATTATGGCGAGCGGATTCAACGGAATCTTCCTAATGG
>CALHVK010000038.1 GCA_938039195.1 uncultured Carnobacteriaceae bacterium | reverse complement strand
TAAGATTCAATTAATGAGTAACGGAAAGACTTTCGATGTCGTAGATGTTGGTATTTTCTCACCAAAACCAATTAGTCGTGACTACTTAATGGTTGGGGATGTTGGTTATATTACTGCTTCCATCAAAACCATCCAAGATACGCGCGTAGGGGATACTGTAACATTAGCGAATAATCCAGCTAGTGAACCATTAGATGGATATCGTAAAATGAACCCGATGGTATACTGTGGGTTATATCCAATCGATTCATCAAAATATAATGACTTACGTGATGCGTTAGAAAAATTACAATTAAACGATGCTGCGCTTCAATTCGAAGCAGAAACATCACAAGCGCTTGGATTTGGTTTCCGTTGTGGATTCTTAGGATTACTCCATATGGACGTTATTCAAGAACGTCTAGAGCGTGAATTTGACTTAGACTTAATTACGACAGCTCCGTCTGTAATTTATCATGTACAAAAGACTGATGGTACAGAAGTAGTGGTTTCAAACCCAGCAGAAATGCCAGACCAATCAAGCGTACAATCGATCGAAGAACCTTACGTAAAAGCTTCAATTATGGTTCCAAACGAATATGTAGGTAGCGTTATGGACATTTGCCAACGCAAACGCGGAACGTTTGTCACAATGGATTACTTAGATGAGTATCGTGTTAATGTTATTTACGAAATGCCACTTTCAGAAATCATCTTCGACTTCTTTGATTCATTGAAATCAAGCACCAAAGGATATGCGTCTCTTGATTACGATTTAATCGGATATCGTGCAAGTAATCTTGTGAAGATGGATATCATGTTGAACGGTGAAGTGGTCGACGCCTTAAGTATTATTGTGCATAAAGATTTTGCTTATAGTCGTGGTAAGGCGATTACTGAGAAACTTAGAAAACTCATTCCACGTCAACAATTCGAAGTTCCAATTCAAGCTGCGATTGGGAATAAGATTTTATCTCGTACAAACATTAAAGCATTGCGTAAAAACGTATTGGCAAAATGTTATGGTGGGGATATTTCTCGTAAACGTAAACTGTTAGAGAAACAAAAAGAAGGGAAGAAACGTATGAAGCAAGTGGGTTCTGTTGAAGTTCCACAAGAAGCCTTCATGTCTGTTCTAAACCTAAACGAAGAAGAAAAATAAGAAGTAGTAAAAAGGCGTCTGGTGCGCCTTTTTACTTTGAATTTGAAAGGAGATTAATGATGGAAAAAGAACGCCAACATTTTTATCGACAAATGCTTGCCATTGCGATTCCTGTTTCACTTCAAAGTCTATTAACGTCGTTTTTGAATACATTGGATACAATCATGATTTCATCTCTAGGCGATGCAAGTATCGCGGGTGTTGGTCTTGCAAACCAAGTGTTTTTCTTATTCACGTTAATTTGCTTTGGGATTCATACAGGGTCTGCCGTACTATTTTCGCAGTATTGGGGAGTAAGAGATGCAAAAAATGTACAAGCTGTGAATCAGTTGAGCTTAGTACTATCAACAGCTGTAAGTGTTGTGTTCATGCTTCTTGGCGTATTATTCCCATATGAAATCTTATCTATTTTTACGAAAGATCCTCTGGTTATTCAAGCTGGTGGGGATTACTTACGTGTGGCTGCTTTAAGTTATGTATTTACAGCTTGGAGTTTTGCAATGACGAATGCACTTCGTACAACGGGTAGTCCTAAAGTACCTTTAGTTGCTACCATTTGTAGCTTTATTACCAATGCATTTTTTAACTATGTATTTATTTTCGGTAAATTTGGGGCACCAGCGCTTGGCGTTGTCGGAGCAGCCGTCGCTACATTAATCGCTCGTATGATTGAAGTAGGGGTTCTATTTAGTGTAGTAAGTTTTTATAGTGGACCAATTCATTTACCAATTGGACGTTATTGGCAAAAAATCTCAAAAGGATTTTGGATGAGCTTTTGGGTGACTACTTTCCCAGTAATTGTCAATGAAACCTTTTGGGCATTGGGACAAGTCTTCTATAGTGCGGCATATGCGATGGTCGGAACACAAGCGACAGCGGCAATTCAAGTTGCCGTTGCGGTTCAAAATTTATCATTCATTTTAGTGCGTGGTGTCGGAAGTAGTTGTAGTATCATGCTAGGGAATAGAGTAGGACGTAATGAATTAGAGAAAGCTCAAAGTGAAGCAAAACGATTCTTAATCATTTCTCTTGTTATCGGAGTTGTGATTGGAGCCATTCAAAGTTTAACACCACAATGGACTTTATTGATGTTTGCGCATTTAAGTTCGGAAGTATTTGAACTTGGTATACAATTGCTTCAAATTATGGGTGTTATATTCGTGTTTAAAACATTAAATTCCATTATATTAGTGGGAATCCTTCGCGGTGGCGGGGATACACAGTACGGAATGAAACTGGAAATGGCTTGTGTATGGCTTATTGGAGTCCCACTAGCACTTCTGGCTGCTGCAGTATGGCATTTCCCAGTCCAACTCGTTGTTATCTGTGCAGGTTCAGAAGAATTGTGTAAAGCTGTTATCGGCTTAAAACGAGTATTTTCTGGAAAATGGATTCATCGTTTAGTTGAAGCATAGTTTTATAATTTAGGCTCTTTGTCAAATAGTGTTGATGAAGAATTTTAGGAAGGGATTAAGCAACTAA
>CALHVK010000037.1 GCA_938039195.1 uncultured Carnobacteriaceae bacterium | reverse complement strand
TTGTTTTGCAACAACTCCTATATATTAGCATAATATAGGTATTCCGTCAAACGATTTTGTTTGCTATTTTCAAAACTTTTTTTTGAAAATGGTTTAAAAGCGAACGTTCGCTCAACAGTGGTACTAATTTATCATAACTGATAACTGATTTCAACTAAAATGACGCCTTTTTTCGTAAGAATTTTTTATGAAAAAACTTCAAACAAATTGTTTACATCAACGTTTTCAAAAACAAAAAAGAAGACCTCGGAATCATTACCAAAGTCTTCTTTTGAAATTTGTTTACTATATTATAGTAGAAACTAGTTTTCGAAATCCTCTAGCCATTCTTTTTTGATGTTCTTTTCAAGGTTTTGTTGACGTTTATCTTCTTCCATTTTTGGCATCATAATAAACGCATCTCCAAAACTATCTAGATCATACTCATCACTCACGAGTTCCTCTTTTAAGTTTTCAGGAACTTCTAGCTTTTCTTTTTTAAGGAAATCTTCTTTTTTGAGACGAATAGACATATCTATTCTCCTTTCGCCAAACGGTCTTCAAATACTTTTATCTTTTCTAATAATACAGTATTTTTATTCAGTCTGGCAAATGCGGCAGCGTCTCTTATTAATTCTTTAACTTCTTCTTGATCAATTTCATTCATATATGCATTTTCTGCAAGTAAATATTTAATACGTGCTAAATAGTAAGTAATATGATTTTCCCCACAAATCGTTACTCCACGACGTAATAATACATCACTTGTATCGTATTCTTTAATCGTTGCATAGAATGTTGCCCCGTAATATAGGACTGTTAGGACACGACAAACATCTTCAACAGATTCAATAGTATACGAATCAATTTGGTGAATGGCTTTTTCAAAGAAGTATTCTGCCTTATCATAATCTGCTTGATTCATATAAATAAGTCCAATTCCGGTATAGGCTAAAAAGATATACTTATTATCTACATCTGAATGGTCTGCTAATAATTGATTAAAATAGAAGAAACTGTCAGCATCATCTTTCTTCATTAAGGTTTGCGTGAACCCTTTTAAGTATAGATATCGCCACTCTTGTTGCGTTGTTAAATGTGAGACGTTAATACTTTTAATGAGTTCTTCTGCTTCTTCATAATCCATACTTACAATATTGGATTCGATTTTATCAAGTTTCTTATTTAACACTGAGTCTTTAATCGCTACAGATGGAAATAACTCCCCTACGTCCATTTGCAACTTTTTGCAAAGCAAGGTCAATATTTTCATTGAAGGAATTTGACCGTGATTTTCGAATCGACTCAATGTAGCTTGTGTACAAATACCCTCACTCAATTCAATTTGAGATAAACCTAGTTCTTTTCTTCGATTCACAAAAATTTGAATATCCATAATATCTCCTTTCTTTTATTAAAATTATGACTCCTATATCATAATTATTATACCTTTATTTTTCGATATATCCAATAGAAAAACTTTAATTATGTAGAGTTTTGTGGGATTTTTTCTTTCTTTCTGATTGAAAATGATTTTTATATATTATTTTATATATCATATTTTGTAAGCATGAAAAATATTTTCATTCCAAAATCTTTCATCAAAATGATTGATATAATAATCATTTTAGCCATTATCTTTTAAATGTCGATTTTTAAAGCACAAAAAAAGCTTATGACCGAAACGGTCATAAGCTGTCATTTTTCTATTCTGCGATTTCAACGACTAGGTAACGATGTGGTTCTTTACCTTCTGAGTGAGTTGAGATGCGTTTGTTTTTACTTAACGCAGCGTGAATTTGTTTTCTTTCATACGCTGGAAGTGGTTCTAAGTAAACAGGTTGTTTTGTTTTTAATACTTTACGAGCTGTTCTTTCCGCAATTTGTTGTAATGTTTCACTACGACGTTGACGGTAATCACCAACATCCACTTGAACTGAAATACGTCCTTTAATGAAGCGGTGTACAGATACTTGCGCAAGTACTTGTAAAGCATTCAAGATTTTACCATGTTTTCCGATTAAAAGACCTTGTTTGTCTGTGTCGAATACGAAAGTCATGCGGTCACGACGTGCTTCAACTGTTACGGTTGCTTCAGCGCCGTATGTTTTAGCGATGCCTTCTAAGTATTCTTTTGTAACACGAGCAGCTTCTTCTAATTGGTCAACTGTTTCTTCGTAATCTACGTCTCCTGCTTCTTCGTCTTCGAAATCATCTTCATCGAAGTCTTCTTCAGGAACTTCCACAGTTTCTACTGTTTCAACAGTTACTTCTTCTGCTGTTTCAACAACAGGCTTAGAAACTTCTTCTACTACTTCTTCGTTAACCATTGTAGCAACTGGTGTTAATTCCACTTCAGCATTTTTTTGACCGAAGCCAAACAATCCTTTTTTACCTTCAGAAATGATTTCCACAAACACTTGGTCTTGCGATAATCCTAACTGACGTAATCCTTTTTGAATTGCTTTTTCTACTGAAACGTCACTTACTTTAATTGTATTTGTCATCGTAAACTCTCCTACTCTATAAAAATCATTGTTATTATCTCATGATTGAGACATTTCAACAAGAGCTCTATAAGAATTATTTTCCGTGTCTTCTCTTCGCTTTTTCAAGCGCTCTTGCACGACGTTTTTTCTCAGCGATAATCGCTTTTTGCTCTTCTTGGAATTTAAATGGATTATTTAATAGTAATGTTTGGCCTACCATAAATACGTTTCCGACTACCCAGTAGAGTGATAACGCACTTGATAACCCAAGAGACATTAATAGGATCATTACTGGCATTACGTACATCATTACTTTACCAGCGCCACCAGTATCTTGCATTTTCATTGTTAACCATGTTGTGATGAATGTAGTTACCGCAGCTAAGACTGGTAAGATGAAGTATGGATCTGGTTGGTCTAATTGGAACCATAAGAAATGACCTGTTTTCAATACATCTGTACGGCTAATGGCTTGATACAATGCCATCATGACTGGCAATTGAATTAATAATGGTAAACATCCAGCGTATTGGTTAATCCCTTCACGCTCATATAAAGCATTCATTTCAGCTTGAAGCATTTCTTGCGTTGCACGGTCACGTGCTGAATACTTCTCACGTAAAGCTTTAATTTCTGGTTGAAGAATCGCTTGTTTACGCGTACTTTTGTATTGGAAGTGCATTAAAGGAATCATAATTAAACGAGTAATAATCGTAAAGACGATAATCCCTAAACCGTAACTTCCACCTAATAGGTTTGATAACCAGATGATAAATTGAGATAAATTATAGAGAATAATTCGATCCCAAAATCCTGTACTAGACTCCGTAATTGGAGAAGTTCCACAGGCCGCTAAAAATAAAGTTAAAACTGCTAATGATAAAATCAATTGGCTTTTTTTCTTCAATGAAAAGTCCCACCTTTTAGAATATTTAATTTTCAATGATTCCTTCTTTTAATAGGAATCTTAATTTTTAGGTAATAAAGTAGCTAATTTTAAAACATGCATCATACTGCTTTTCATTTCCTGATAAGACATTTGTACGATTGGTTGACGAGCAATGACGATAAAATCTACATCTTGCGCCAATTGGTCGTCCAATTCCATTAAAATATGACGGATTCTTCTCTTTAGACGATTACGTGTGACCGCATTTCCAAGCTTTTTGCTGACAGAGATTCCCACACGAAAATGGGATTGTCCTTCCTTATTATATTGATAAATAACGAATTGACGGTTCGCTGTCGATTTGCCTTTATGAAATACCTTTTGAAATTCGCGGTCTTTCTTTACTCGAAACGATTTTTTCATCTACTTGAATCTCTCCAGTCACTCAAATGGTTTTTAAAAAAAAAGACCACTGAGACGTTCAGTGATCTAAGCTGCTAAAACTTTTCTACCTTTACGGCGTCTGCTTGCTAATACTCTACGGCCATTTTTTGTGCTCATACGTTTACGGAATCCGTGAACTTTTTGACGTTTGCGTTTGCTTGGTTGATATGTTCTTTTCATTCGTGTGCACCTCCTACTGTAAATGAAATATCTAGTCTCCCTAGACAGTCTAGTACATTATAAATATAAAATGTTTACTTGTCAATATAAACTATCTAATCACTAAATTACTGAAGTATCATAACATAATAAGCCTAAAAATTTCTACAAATAACTGTCTATTTTGTTCTATTTTTTTAGTTATTCACATCGATGGTGGATAGTTTTTTTGCATAAAAGACGATTTCCACATACTTATAAACAATTTATCCACAAAATAACAATCTGTTTACAAAAATTATACACAATGGTGGATAACTCTATTAAAATCCTTTTATATCAACTTTCTTTATTGTTTATAACTGCTATTTTTATGTGCATATCTCTGTGAATATTCACTTTTTTCTTCGACTTATCCACCGTTTTGTGGATAAAGTTATCGAAAATTGACTTTTTTTGTGATTTTCTCCATCCGATTGTGGAAAACTTTTTGGAAAGATGGTACACTGTTAAATGGATTAGAATCTTGAAAACGATATAAGGAGGTGCATTTATGAATTCCATCCAAGAATTTTGGAAACTATTATTAGAACACTTTGAAAAAACAAATTCCGAATTTACCTTTAATCACTGGATTAAACCAGCTGAACCGATTCGAATTGAACAAAATATTCTCTATATTAAAGTGCCTTCTAAGACATTTGCGAGATATTGGCAAGATAACCTCATTAGAGACATTATGGAAATTGGATATGATTACTTTAGACAATCGTTTGAACCACGTTTTATTGATTCGGAAGATGAAGCGCAAGTAACCACTCCATTCCACCAAGGAATCGAAGAAATTCAACCAAATATTCCTGAAACTCCAACAATGGTTGCCATCGAGGAAGACTCGCATTTGAATCCTAAATATACATTTGAAACTTTCATTATTGGGAAAGGAAATCAAATGGCCACGGCTGCCGCGCATTACGTTGCGGATAATCCTGGTAATACCTACAACCCTCTTTTCTTCTATGGTGGTGTAGGACTTGGAAAAACTCATTTAATGCAAGCGATTGGGAATAAATATAAGAAGAGCCATCCAAACGCACGTGTCAAATACGTGACGAGTGAAGAGTTTATGAATGAAATGATTGCTTCGATTGGATCAAAGACACCGCAAGAATTCCGCAATCGTTACCGTAATGTGGATATCTTACTAGTCGATGATATTCAATTCTTAGCGAAAAAAGAAGCAACTCAAGAAGAGTTCTTCCATACATTTAATGCGCTTTTCAATAACCAAAAACAAATCGTATTAACAAGTGACCGTCAACCAACGGAAATTAAAGAATTACAAGAACGTCTCGTATCTCGTTTCGTATCTGGTTTATCCGTAGATATTACGCCACCAGACTTAGAAACGCGTATTGCAATCTTACAAAATAAAGCACAATCACTTGGATTTAATATTCCTATTGAAGTGTTGAGTTATGTCGCAGGCCATATTCAATCAAACGTCCGTGAATTAGAAGGAGCTCTTATGCGTCTTCAAGCGTACTCCGTTATGGTCGGACAAGATATTTCAACAGACTTGGCTGCAGAAGCGTTGCAATCGTTCCTTCCTGGAGGCGACGAGAAGCTTCTTACCGTTCATGATATCCAAAGCGCCGTTGCGAAATACTACAATATTACAGTAGAAGATATTAAAGGAAAGAAAAGAACGAAGACAATGGTTCAACCGCGTCAAATCGCGATGTATCTTTCTCGTGAATTAACACGTGTTTCTCTTCAAAAGATTGGTGCTGATTTTGGTCGTGACCACTCAACGGTTATTCACGCCTATGAAAAAATTAGCCAAGAAGCCAAAGATGATCCAGAAACGATTCGCGTGATTAATGAAATCAAGCATTCGCTCGGTTATTAAGCTGTGGATAAGTGCCAAAAAACGGTAGAGTTTTCCACAATGGTTATCCACAATTAAAAATGGTCTCTGTTATAAGGAAAATGGACTTTTCCACAATATACACAGGCCCTACTACTATTACTATTTTATTAATAAATAAATTAAATATAAAAGCACACCCTAAAGGAGGCAGTTATGAAATTTTCAGTAAACAGACAAGGGTTCTTAAAAAATCTTGTAGATGTGCAACGTGCAATTCCATCAAAAACAACAATTCCAATTTTGACAGGGATTAAATTAGTTGCAAGTGAAGAAGGATTAACATTAACAGGTAGTGATTCAGAAGTTTCTATCGAAGTATTCTTACCAATCGAAGACGAAGAATTACAATTAACAGTCCAAGAACCAGGTAGCATCGTTCTTCCTGCTCGTTTCTTTGGAGAAATCGTTAAAAAATTACCTTTAAATGTATTCACACTTGAAACAAATGATCAATTACAAGCAACAATTACAGCAGGTAATGCATCATTTACATTAAATGGATTATCAGCAGTAGATTATCCACAATTACCAGAAATCGAAAAAAATCATGTCATCACTATTCCTGTTCCATTATTTAGACAAGTGATTGTACAAACAGCTGTTGCCGTTTCAACTGCAGAATCTCGTCCAATCTTAACAGGGATTCATATGGTGATTAAAGACAACCAATTAAAAGCAGTCGCAACAGACTCTCACCGTTTAAGCCAACGAATCATTCCACTACAAATGCCAGCTGGAAGTGATGCATTGACTTTTGAAATGACATTACCTGGTAAAACATTATTAGAATTATCTCGTATCATCGACGGATTAGAAACAATCGATTTTGCGATTACAGATAATCAAATCTTGTTCCAAACAGAAACATTATCCTTCTACTCTCGTTTATTAGAAGGAATGTACCCTGATACTGACCGTTTAATTAACGACGGAGCGAACACTTCGATTACAGTGGTTGCTAGCGAATTGGTAGCAGCTGTAGAACGTGCTTCATTAATGTCACATACGGATAAAAACAATATTGCGACATTAACACTTTCTCCAGAACGTATTCTATTAACAGGGAAATCTCCTGAAGTCGGTACGGTTGAAGAAGAAATCGCTGTGGAAAACTTCGAAGGAGCTCCACTTGAAATTTCATTCAACCCAGACTACTTAAAAGAAGCGTTGAAATTATTCGGTTCTTCAGAAGCGGTTATTAACTTCTTAGAAGCAAACCGTCCATTCACATTGAAACTAAAAGAAGACCACTCTGGTATTCCACATAGCTTCATTCAATTAGTAACACCTGTTCGTACATTCAACGGGTAATCATAAGAATTAACACTCTCACTCGAGCTTTCATTTTGAAGGCTCGAGTTTTTGGTCTAATTAAAACCCCCGGATTGTCCGGGGGTCCAAAAAGCTTTAGCGGAGTGATAATGAAAAAACAAGCCTCCTTAGTTATAATTCGTATGTGGTCTGCAAACTACAACGAAAGAACTAAGGAGGTTTTGTCATGGGATATACCGATGACTTACACAGTTTATCACATACGAAATGGAACTGTAAGTATCATATCGTTTTCGCACCAAAATATAGAAGAAAGGCATTCTATGAGTCAAGGAGGCTTGATGTCGGAAGAATGTTACGACAGCTATGCGAATGGAAACATGTAAATATAATTGAAGCAGAGGTCTGCGTGGACCATGTTCATATGTTAGTGGAAATACCACCAAAAATGAGTGTTTCTGGGTTTGTCGGATATTTAAAAGGGAAAAGTAGCCAAATGATATTTGAAAGATGGGCGAATGCAAGATTTAAGTATCGAAATAGATCGTTTTGGTGTAGAGGGTATTATGTAGATTCGGTTGGAAAGAATTCGAAAGCCATTGGAGAGTATATACGAAATCAACTAAAAGAAGATCATATAGCAGAACAATTGGAATTAGAATTGGAAGATCCGTTTACAGGAAAACGTAAATAGGTGCTCGTCGCAGGCCACATGAGCGCCTTGAGGCGTCGCTCTGAGATCAGGGCTATGCCCGAAACTGAAAAACCACCGGCTTAGCCGGTGGATATTTATTCTGTATAATACAGGAGAATGAACTAAGTAGTGAAATTAATTTTTAACAATGAGAAATAAATATTAAAATCCTATTTCAATGATAGCGCTTTTATGATAAACTGGTATCAGAAGGAAGTGGGATGATGGTAGATTTAATTAAGTTAGATACTGAAAAAAATAATCAACACACCATAGATATCGATGCTGTATCAACGGAGAAAATCCTACGAAAAATTAATAATGAGGATAAGACGGTTGCTTCAATCGTTGAAGAGAGTATAGGAGATATCTCCATTCTAGTTGATCAGATTGTAGATCGAATGAAAGTCGGTGGACGTCTGTTTTATATTGGTGCAGGAACATCGGGAAGGCTAGGAGTGTTAGATGCGGCAGAATGCCCTCCAACATACGGTGTTGATAAAGGACTAGTTGTTGGAATTATGGCTGGTGGAGATAATGCAATGTTTACCGCTCAAGAAGGTGCAGAGGACTCTCTTGAACTGGCTGCAAAAGACTTAGCTGCATATAATCTTTGCGAAAAGGATAGTGTTATAGGGCTTGCAGCTAGTGGTAGAACGCCTTATGTACTTGGCGGTTTGTGCTACGCACGACAAGTTGGTGCGTTGACTGGAACTATTTCTTGTGTGAAGAATGCAGAGATTTCAAAATCTGCGGATTATCCGATTGAGGTAGTGACTGGTGCAGAGGTGATTATGGGATCAACTCGAATGAAAGCAGGAACAGCCCAAAAATTAATATTAAATATGATTTCAACCAGTGTCATGATTAAACTTGGTAAAGTTTATAAAAATTATATGGTTGATGTGAAACCAACAAACAAAAAATTAGTGGTTCGATCAAAAAATATGATTCGTACATTGACAGGAGTCGATGAAGAAAGAGCGAAACTCCTTTATGAACAAAGTGGACGTAGCGTGAAGAAAGCACTTGTTATGGAAATAATGGGTGTTGATAGAAACGCAGCGGAAGAAGCTCTCTCAAAAGGGGATGGACATATTAAACGGGCTATCCAATATTTAGGAGGTGATGTTTAGTGCAAGATATGGAATTAATTGTCTTCGAAATTATTAGTAACGGAGGAAATGCCAAAGCTTTAGTGTATGAAGCGATGGAAGAATCCGAAAAAGGTAATTTTGAAGAGGCTAGAAAATTACTTGAAGAGGCAGATAGTTTTTTAAATAAAGCCCATCAAGTGCAAACCGATTTAATTCAAAAAGAAGCAGCAGGTGAAAAGAATGAAGTTTCAGTACTATTTGTACATGCGCAAGATCACTTAATGACTTCGATAGAGGTAAGAACTCTAGCAGAAAATGTAATTCGAATGAATGAAAGACTTTGGAAGTTAGAGCATAGATAGTAAGGAGAAAACGATGGCTAAATTTAGAAAATGGACTGTTAAGAACATGGACCAGAAAAAACAATATAAGACAGCGATGGGAACTACAGACTATGATATTCCGATGTTTGGTTATAAAAGTGTATTGCTTATTATTACTGCAATGGTAGTATCAATGTTTGTGATTCCGGCAATTTGCGATTTGATTCATATTGATTTTAAATGGCCTTTTGTAATCATTGGAGGTCTCATTGCAGGTTTCTCAGTTTCATTTTCTCAATACTTTGTAAACTCTAAAAAAGGAATTACGAAAGCCTTTTGGTGGGTTGGAGGTATTTGGAGTATTGTTATCGGAATTATTTATTATTTTATCGTAATGACCGGAGTAATTTTATAAGCGACTGGAGGTGAAAGGTATGAAAATTTTATTAGTTTGTTCAGGAGGTATGTCTAGTGCGATTGTAGCAAAAGCCTTACAAGAAGCAGGGACAAAAGAAGGATTAGATATTCAAGTTGAAGAATGCGGAACTCAAGCTTTTGCTGAAAAAGTAAAAGATGGTTATCAAATTTCACTTGTAGCGCCTCAAATTCGACACCGTTATGATGTGTTGAAAGCTAGTGCAGATGAAGCAGGTGTTCCTTGTTTATTGATCAAACCACAAGGATATACTCCATTAGGAGGACCAAAACTACTTCAACAAATCAAAGAAGAATTAAAAATATAATAAGGAAAGTGGGGATATTTTATGTTTGATAAAATCACAGAATTTATGGATACAAAGCTATCGACACCGATGGCAAAATTAGCAGAACAACGCCATTTAAGAGCGATTCGTGATGGTATTATTGCAACTTTACCAATTATTGTCGTTGCGTCAATGTTTTTAGTAATTGCCTTTCTTCCAAACTCAATGCCAAAAGAATGGGGAATTACTCAATTTATTCAAGCAAACCAAGCTAAAATCTTATTACCTTACCGTGTATCAATGTACATTATGACGCTATATGCGGTATTTGGTATTGGATACTCGCTAGCATCGTCTTATGATTTAGATGGTTTATCAGGTGCTATCTTAGCAGAATTAGCATACTTACTAACTATCATTCCTAAAGCAATTCCAGCTGCTTCTGCAGAAGTAAAAGCTTTAGCAGAAACTAGCGAGCCTTTAAAAAACTATTTATCTTCATTACCTTCGGGGTTTGTACTCCCTATGAGTAATCTGGGATCCGCAGGTATGTTTATTGGTATCTTATCTGCATTCGTGGCAGTTGAAGTATATCGTTTCACTCAAAAGAGTGGATTCAAGATTTCAATGCCACCACAAGTACCTGCGTCAGTTGCACGTTCTTTTGAAGCATTAACACCAACAGTAATCGTATTATTATTCGTTTCAACAATTACAATGTTCATCGGTATTGATGTTCATAAAATTGTAGGTAGTATCGTTGCTCCATTAGTACAAGCGACAGATTCAATCTTCTCTGTTATCGTAGTAATTTTCTTATCACAATTCTTCTGGTCATTTGGTATTCACGGTTGGTCAATCGTTGGATCTCTTGCACGTCCATTATGGTTAGTGTTGCTAGAAGAAAATACTACAGCGTTTGCGAATGGTTCTGCAATCCCTAATATTGCAGCTGAACCTTTCTATCAATGGTTTGTAATGATTGGTGGTTCTGGGGCAACTATCGGATTAGCTATCTTACTAATCTGGCGCTCTAAATCTGCATATGGTAAATCTCTCGGTAAGACAGCATTTATTCCAGCAGTATGTAACATCAATGAGCCTTTAATTTTCGGTACACCAATTGTATTAAATCCACAATTAATCATTCCGTTTATTTTAGCACCATTAGCAAATGGGGTAGTAACTTGGATTGCAATGTCTACAGGTTTAGTAAACAAAGTGGTTGCAAGTGCGCCTTGGACACTTCCTGGACCAATTGGAGCATTCCTAGCTACAGGTAGTGACTGGAGAGCAATTGTATTAAACGTAGTATTAATTTTATTATCAATTTTAATTTACTATCCATTCTTTGCAATGTACGACAAATCATTACTAGCTCAAGAGCAAGAGCAATAAGAATGAAGTTCTCAGCCCTGTTCTAGTAACAGGGCTTTTCTATATAAATGTGTAAGGAGAAAATGAATGAGACGACTAGGTGTATCAATTTATCCTGAAAAAAGCACTCTAAATGACATTAAAACTTATCTAAAAAAAACAAGTGAGTTCGGCTTTTCTAGAATTTTTTCGTGTTTATTATCTGTGAATAAACCAGCAGAAGAAATCAAAAAAGAATTTACTGAAATTAATGAATATGCACACTCACTTGGATTTGAAGTTATTGTAGATGTTTCTCCTCGAGTGTTTGGAGAATTGAATATTTCGTATAAAGATTTATCTTTCTTTAAAGAAATTGGAGCAGATGGAATTCGTCTAGATGCAGGTTTTTCAGGGTTAGAAGAGTCAATTATGACGTATAATCCTCAAGGGTTAATTATTGAAATCAACATGAGTAATAATGTTCATACACTAGATACGATTATGGATTACAGACCAAATAAATATAAATTGTATGGTTGTCATAATTTTTATCCACACCGTTATTCAGGTTTAAACTTAGATTTTTATAAAGAATGTACGAGACGATTTAATCAGTATGGATTAAAAACTGCTGCATTTGTTACTTGTGGCGATAAAAATGCATTTGGACCTTGGCCAACAACAGAGGGCTTACCAACTTTAGAGCTTCATCGTGAATTGCCGTTAGATGTACAGATTAAACATCATATTGCGATGGAATTAGTGGATGATATTTTGATTTCTAACTGCTATCCAACAGACGAAGAATTACAGTCTCTACAAGGACTGGATTTAGATTTGGTAACTTTTGATGTTGAATTAGTGGATGGCATTCCAGAAGTGGAAAAGAAAATTGTATTAGAGGAATTCCACTTTAATAGAGGGGATCAAAATGATTACTTTATTCGTTCAACACAGAGCCGTGTGAAATATAAAGGACATCGTTTTGACGTGTTTAATGCTCCTAGTCAGATTCGTAGAGGGGATATTATTATCGAAAGCAGCGAATACGGACATTATGCCGGAGAGCTACAGATTGCCTTGAAGGATATGGAAAATTCAGGCAAAACAAATGTTGTCGGAAAAGTAGTTGATATTGAACACTTTATTTTAGATGAATTAAAACCGTGGCAAAAATTTAAATTTAGATTAGGATAAACGCAATGGATAAAAAACAAAGAATATTATGGGGTGGAGCTACCGCTTCAAGCCAATATGAAGGTGGTTTTACAAGCGCGAAGGGCTTAGATACGCAAGATTGTCGAGCATACTTACCACGAACTTCGAATGCAACCGAAGAAACGCGATTATTAACGAAAGAAAAAATTGAAGAAGCTAAACGCTTGGATAGCGACAAGTATTATCCGTTTAGAAACGGGACAAAAGGGTTTGAACATTTGGAAGAAGATATTGAATATCTAGATGAGTTAGGGTTAGATTTATATCGTTTTTCTATTAGTTGGGCAAGGCTTTTTCCAAACGGAGTAGAAGAAGTGCCTTCTCCAGAAGGTGTCGCTTATTATGATCGAGTTTTTAATCTTTTGGCAGAAAAGGGAATCAAAATTTTTCTAACGCTCAATCATTATGCAATGCCGATTTATTTGGTAGAACAATATGGTGGTTGGAAAGGAAGAGAATGTATCGAGCATTTCATGCGTTTTTCGACCTTTGTTTTTGAAAGATGGGGGAACTTAGTCGAATATTGGTTACCATTTAACGAGATTAACGCAGGATACTTCAGTCCATATAATGGTGTGGGTTTATTGAAAGGTGAAAATGGATTTGATTTATCTGATGTATTCCAAGCCCTGCACCATCAATTCGTCGCAAGTGCTAAAACGATAAAATTAGCTAGAGAAATGAAACTTCCAGGCCGTTTTGGGTCCATGATTGCGTGTTTCTGTTACTATCCGTTAACTAGTAGACCAGAGGATAATCTAAAACTAGTTTTTGAAGAACAAATGAACCAATGGTACTGCATGGATATTTTATCTAAAGGAGAGTATCCATATTATGCAGAAACCTTCTTTAAAAATAAAAATATTGTTCTAAATATTACAGATGAGGATAAGGAACTGTTAAAAGAGAATACTTGCGACTTTGTTTCAATTTCCTTCTATACATCATCCGTAATTACTGTGGAAGAAGCAGATAAAACAGCTGGAAATTTGGTAGTTTCCACTAAGAATCCTTATTTAAAAGCAAGTGAATGGGGATGGCAAATTGATCCGGTTGGGCTAAGAACCTCATTACATAAAGTGTATGAACGATACGGAAAGCCGGTAATTGTGTCAGAAAATGGGTTAGGCGCACGTGATTTACTGACTGAAAATGGGGAAGTTCATGATGATTATAGAATTGATTATATGAAAAGTTATTATGAACAAGCACAATTAGCTCTAGAAGATGGAGTTCCACTTGAAGCCTATATTGCTTGGGGAATTATTGATATTGTCTCCGCGGGAAGCTGTGAAATGGATAAACGCTATGGTGTTATCTATGTAGACGCAGACAATCTAGGTAATGGAACTTACAAGAGATATAAGAAAGATAGTTTCTATTGGTATAAAGATTTTATCCAAAAATATAAAGAAGAAAATAACGGTTAAAGAAATGATGTTTCTTTAACGGTTGAAGAGAGTGTGTTGTATGAGTGTGTTGTATAAAATAAATAGCTCGATGGATGCTTTTACGGAAACAGAACGCACCATAGCAGAGTTTATTATTTCAAATAAGCATGTAGTGCTTGATGCGAATGCTAAAGAATTAGGAGAAATTACAAAAACATCAGCTTCGGCCTGGGTTCGATTTTCAAAGAAAATGGGGTATAAAGGTTTACCAGCGTTTAAAGTAGAATTAGCAAAAGAAAAAGATAGTTTAGACGAAGGTGATATTGAAACTTTTTTAAATCCAAGTGATTCTTTGATGACACTACTTCAAAAAACAGAAAACATGTTAACGCAGAATATCAAAGAAACATTTGCCTTACTCGATTATCATGCTTTAGAAAAAGCGATTGAATCGATTAACAAAGCAAAGACGGTTTATTTATTAGGAGTTGGTGGAAGCAGTATTGTTTGTTTAGATTTCTATCATAAAATGACACGTATCCATCAAGAAATTATTTACGATCGTGATTTACATACGTTAATGGCACGTGTAGCACAGCTAGAGAAAGATGATGTTGTCATTGTCATTAGTTATAGTGGCGAAACAGAGTCTATAAATTCCATTGCAAAAGTTGCTAAAACAATGGGAGCCAGAATTGTTGGAGTGACAAAGTACAATCTAAAATCAACACTTTCGACATTATCGGATATTCGACTGTTTGTTCCTGTAGAAGAAAAAGAGATTCGCTTAGGATCAATTACTTCTAGGAATAGTTTATTAACGATTACCGATTTACTGTATTACGGAATTGCAAAGAAAGATTTTAATGTTACAAAAGACTTGCTTATTAGAACACGACAATTTATTAAGGAGGTTCAATAATGCTGGCAGTAGGGTTAATGTCGGGAACATCTTTAGATGGTGTAGATACAGTCCTTTGTGAAATCACTGGGTACGATGAGTCCACAGAGGTAAAACAATTAAATTTTATTACGGTAGATATTCCGGAGAGTTTAAGAGCAAAAATAAGGAAATGTTGTAGCAGAGAATTAATCCCTGTGGATTTAATCTGTTCTTTGAATTTTGAATTAGGATATCTTTTTGCAGACGCAGTAAAAAGTATTTGTAAAGAATCCAATGTTCAATTAGAAGAGTTGTCGTTTATCGCAAGTCATGGACAGACTATTTTCCATATTCCGAAAGCTTATGATGATTATGTTCCAAGTACACTTCAAATTGGAGAAGCGGCTATCATTGCGAATGAATGTAAAACAGATGTGATTTCAAACTTCCGCGTGATGGATATGGCGGTAGGTGGGGAAGGAGCACCTTTAGTTCCTTATAGTGAAACTTTACTATATGGTGAAGAGCATCAAGCAGTAGCCTTGCAAAATATAGGTGGTATTGGAAATGTGACAGTTCTTCCTAAAAAGGGAGATGAGAAAAAAGTCATTGCTTTTGATACGGGTCCAGGGAATATGATGATTGATGAAGCTGTTCGAACTTTCTATGGAGAGAAATATGATAAGGATGGATTTTATGCTCGACAAGGAAAGATGATACCGCAGTTGGCAGAAGAGCTAAAAGAGCATCCTTACTTTAAGATGGATCTTCCAAAAACAACGGGTAGAGAAATGTTTGGAGAACATTTTACAAGAGGGCTTCTTGAAAAGTATCGCTCTAATGATGCAAACGACATTATTCATACGTTAACGTGGTTTACGGCCTATTCGATTGCATATCACTATAAGAAACATTTGATTGGTGCATATGATTTGAAGAAATGCATTATTGGTGGTGGCGGTGCCTATAATTCTTACCTACTTGAACTTATCCAAAAAGAGATGCCTGAAGTTCGAGTGATTACGCAAGAAGAACATGGTTTTTCTTCTGAAGCAAAAGAAGCATTGGCATTCGTGATTTTAGGGAATCAAACGTACCATAGAAGACCATCTAATGTTCCTTCAGCCACTGGTGCGAAGAAGAGTGTAATTTTAGGTCAAATTACCTATCCAACTTTATAACATAAAGATACCTATTGTGAAATTTCACAATAGGTATTTTCTTTTATAGATAAAAGACGCTTTCTGTCGCAGGTCTAGAAGGAATAATCTCCAATTGTTTTTGAGAAGATTCTATTTCAGAAACACAGCTACTTAATACGGTATCGTTCTTTTTAACGACACTTCCTTCAAAAGCGACAGGAATGATTGGTTCACTGTTGCATGATAATAGAGTTTTTGCGATATCTTTTCCGGCTTGTTGAGCAAGAGTATGTAAAAAGTAATTGGCGTCATATGTGCTGCAGAAACTTGCCAGTTTAGCAACTTCTGTTTTTGGTTTTGAGTAAACCGTCTGTACAATAGTACTTCTGTCAGGGAAGAGTTCTTCCAGCGCCGGAACTAGTTCGCAGAAATCTAAAGGGGACTCAGTATAATCTAGATAATCAACATATGTTTTTAAAATCTGTTTTCCAATCCAATATCCACTACCTTCATCTCCTAGAATGTGTCCCCAACCCCCTTTTTGAATAAATTTTCCATCTTTTCTTGAGAGAAGCGAAGAACCTGTTCCTGCGATGAATAGATTACCATCATTGTTTTTAAATGTAGCAATATGACTCATTTTTAAATCAGAATCCACTACGAAACGACAACTGATTTTTTCGTTAAAAGCCAAAGTAAGTTTCTCGATAATGGTGCTAGCGCCTGCCATACCAATAGAAATACAGTTGATATCTGAATACTGGAGATTGTTGTTAGATAGTAAGTGCTCAATAACTTGTACTACATTTGATACTGCAAGTTCGAAATTGACAATTGGATTTCCCATCTCTCTAATATATTCGTCAACGATTTCTTGTTCTTTGTATAAAACTCCTTTTGTCTTTGTGCCTCCACCATCAATTCCTATTTTCATAGTAAAACTCCTTTCATGCATATTACTGATTAAGATAAATAGTTTGATTTTTAATAGTCGCTCTAAAAATGCTATAGAAAACCCACCCGAAAAAAGGGTGGGACTTCAAGTTAAAGAAGATATAATGATTTTAATATTATTTTCTCAACTGATGCGTCAAATTATAACTACTTTCTAGAATGTCGTTTGCACGGCTTTCATCTTTTTGAAGAAGCCCTAAGTAGAGTAAATCGACTAGGAAGAGTGAGTCGTTACGACTGGTAATAGCTGCGGAACGAATCGATTTTTCATGGCGAGGAA
>CALHVK010000036.1 GCA_938039195.1 uncultured Carnobacteriaceae bacterium | reverse complement strand
AAGCGTTCTGCTGAAAAAGAGTATCAAGCTAAGATGGATGAAGCTGAAAAGCTACGTAAAATGAACGAGAGTCAGAAAGCAGAGTATGAGGGCTTTTAGGATTCTGCTTCTGAAAAGAGGTGTTGGAAAGAGGAATAGGTCTTAGGGACGGCTAGGGGAACCGAAGAGTGCTAGAGGAACGGGAGAGTGCGAAAAAGGGTGCTAAGAGGTTGTTTGAGTTTCTGATAAGTGTCCATAAAAAAGCCCTCGTCCGAATGGAGAGGGCTTGGGGTTAGTTTGTGTAGTAGAGGTTTGTGCCAGCAAATTGTGGTTCGCAAGTTATCATCACTCCGAGGCTTCGGAAGGTGTCTTCGTCGGCTTTTTGAAGGATAACGGTGCTGTGCGCTTGTAAGTGGCGCAAGTTTTGTAATTGGTTTTTGGCAGCTTCTGCGGCAGGGTTTGTGACTGCTGAGATGCTGAGTGCAATGAGCACTTCTTTACTATCGAGTGAGCGGCGTTGGTGTTTTAAGACGTCGCTTCCGAGTTGGCCAATCGCGTTTAAAATGACAGGTGGTAATAAATGGATGGAGTCACCTATTTCTGCTAATTCTTTAATGCAGTTGAGTAGGCAAGCTGCGCTGGCTGTCATGGTATCCGATTGTTTTCCTGTAATGATTTTGCCAGTTGGAAGTTGTAAGGCTACTACGGGAACTTTCGCTTCGGCTTCTTTTTCAAGAGCGGCTTTTACAACTGGACGGTCTTGTGGAGAGAGTCCACTTTCTTCCATGATGTACTTGCCACGTTGAGCCGCTTCTAAAGTTCCGATACCGCGTTTGTAGTCGCATTGGCCTGCGTAGTAACGGCGGATGATTTCTTGGTTTGAAGCTTCGCGAACAACTTCATCATCAGTGATAGCAAATCCGACACGGTTCACGCCCATATCTGTAGGAGAGTTGTAAGGGATTGGAGCGTCGCCGTAAATCTTCGTCAAAATACGACGGAGAAGTGGGAAGGCTTCGATGTCTCGGTTGTAGTTCACGGTTGTTTCACCGTATTTGGCAAGATGGAAGGTATCAATCATGTTGACATCTTCTAAGTCTGCAGTGGCTGCTTCATAGGCCACGTTCACAGGGTGGTTTAATGGTAAATTCCATACAGGGAATGTTTCGAATTTAGAATAGCCGGCACGACGACCGCGTTTAGTTTCGTGATAAAGCTGGCTTAAGCATGTCGCTAGTTTTCCGCTGTTGGCACCAGGAGCTGTTACGACGACAAGTGGGCGAGTTGTTTCGATAAATTCATTTGCGCCATATCCTGCGTCACTAACGATCGTTTCAACGTCCATCGGATAGCCTTCTGTGTAGCCGTGCGTATATACTTTAATGCCGCGACGTTCGAGTGAGTTTTTAAATTGCGTTGCAGCAGGTTGCCCTGTGTAACGAGTGATGAGGACGCTGTTGATTTTAAGGTCCCAATAGTGAAGGTCGTCCATTAGGCGAAGCACATCTTGGTCATATGTGATTCCAAGGTCACCGCGAATTTTGTTTTGTTCGATATCGCCAGCGTACACGCAGATAATAATCTCTGCTTGGTCGCGTAGGCGGTGAAGTAATTTGATTTTTCCGTCTGGATCAAATCCTGGCAATACGCGCATCGCGTGGAAATCACCGATTAACTTGCCTCCGAACTCTAAGTATAGTTTGTCATAAGCGTTCACTCGTTGAAGAATGTATTGACTTTGTTCTTCAAGGTATTTCTCGCTATCAAATCCTAATTTCATACAACAACCCCCTTAATTTCATTTCAGTAGTATAGCATGAAAAAAAGGGGAATTCTATAGAAAATGACGGCTTTTTGCCCCATAGGAAAAAGAGTTGCAAGTGCCATAATGACAGAGTAGAATAGTAATGGACTCACTCAAAATAACGGAGGATTTTCGTATGAAAAACATGTTGGATTATATTAAAGAGTTTGGGCACGTTTCGTTTGAAGAAAGAGCTTTTTCTGAAATCGACGCTTTAGTATTGACGGAATTAGAATATTTACCACTTGAAAAAGTCGTTCCAAGCGATGAAAATGGTGAGAACTTTGTAACGGTGAAAGAAATCGCCGAGTATATGAAGGAACATAAAAAACAATTATTCGACGAGAATCCAATGATGATGACACCGGAGCGCCATGAAGTATCGCAAATCATTGCGGATGCACCTCGTTTCCAATCGATGAAATTCTTCGGTGTAGTAAGCGAATGGGATAAAGATACAACCAAACAATTCGCAGCCGTTACGGTAGAGGTAGAACCTGGTGTCAGACTTGTTATTTTTAGAGGGACAGATGATACGCTGATTGGCTGGAAGGAAGACTTCCTGATGACGTATTCACCCCTTGTTGCGGCGCAAACGGATGCCAAGGAGTATTTAGCCAAACAAGCCAGTTTATGGGATGGGGACTTAATGGTTTCAGGACATTCAAAGGGTGGAAACTTAGCGCTTTACGCTGCGGCCACTCAAGCAGAAGATGTGCAACTGCGCATTGTTGATATTTTCTGCTTTGATTCTCCAGGATTGTCCCGTTCTGTACTTGAAACAAAAGGATATCAAAATATAGTACCGTTAGCGATGCGTTATATTCCACAAGATGCACTGGTTGGATTAATGCTAGAGTCAGAAGTGCCATATGTCATTGTCAAAAGTAATGCCGTAGGTGCGATGCAACATAGTGCCATGACTTGGGGTATTGAAGATGGTCAGTTTATTAAGGTGGAAAAATTAACTAAAAATAGTCTGTTGAATGACCAAACTTTTAAGAAATGGACAGAATCAGTTAGCGACGAAGAACTTGAATTGTTCTGGAATGTGTTCTTTGAACTACTATTTACGGTTGGAATTGAGACAGTGAATGATGTATACGGACAATTTATGCATTATGTGCAAGAGTTCTTGAAGGCAGCAGGGAAGATGGATGAAGAAAAACGTGAATTGTTAACACGTATTGCGTTATTACTCGTTTCAACTCGATTTCAAGTTTGGAAAGACTCGTTCGATGTGTCTGAGATGGTACCGTTTGAAATTCCGGAAGTTCGCTTACCAACGTGGGAGGAGCTCATGACTACTTTAAGTTGGAAGAAGAATGGCTTTGAGATGCATTATCATGCGACCGAAGAAAACGAAGAGATTCGCGCGTACTATCAACAGCGTCACGAACAAAAGAAACACGAAGAGAAATAAAGTTACAGGATTACGAAGAATCTAACGGATTCTTCGTAATCCTGATATTGATTTCTTTCTTCGTTCTGTGGACAGTAAAAAGAAAAATGAGAGTTGCCCAAGATTCACTTATAAGTGAATCTTGGGCAACTCTTCTTGTTTATACTATTGTTCGCGTTCAATTGCGATGGCAACACCCATACCGCCGCCTACACAGAGGGAAGCGACCCCGATTTTACCATCGAGTTGGTTAAGTGCATTAATTAGCGTGACCACAATACGGGTACCAGAAGCGCCGATTGGATGGCCTAGTGCAATGGCACCACCGAATGGATTTACTTTCTCCGTTGGAATCTTCAAGTCTTTGATGACTGCCATGCTTTGTGCGGCAAAGGCTTCGTTCAGTTCAAAGATATCCACTTTTTCAAGCGGAATGCGTGTACGTGCCACTAATTTTTGAATGGCAGGAACAGGTCCGATTCCCATAATCGAAGGATCGACCCCAGCTTCGGCATAGCCTTTCAACGTCGCAAGAATTGGAAGACCAAGCTCTGTTGCGTATTCACGTGTGGTCATAATGACACAAGCGGCACCGTCATTAATTCCAGAGGCGTTTCCGGCTGTGACTGTTCCGTCTTTTTTGAAGGCTGGTTTGAGACCGGCAAGACTCTCCAGTGTCGTGTTTGGACGGATAAATTCGTCCGTTGCAATGAAGTCGTCGGATTTTGTTTTACGATTGAAGACCGCTACAGGAGTGATTTCGCTAGCAAAGCGCCCAGCTTCCTGCGCTTTAGCGGCTTTTTGTTGAGAAGCCACAGCGAAAGCGTCTTGTTCTTCACGAGTAAAACCGTATTTTTCAACGATGTTTTCTGCGGTAATCCCCATCGCGTCTTGTGAGTAGGCGTCCGTTAATCCATCATTGAATAAAGAGTCTACTAATGTCACAGGACCGTTTTTTGGAGCAAAGCGTTGTTGTAATAAATGTGGGGCAAGACTCATATTTTCCATACCGCCGGCTAAGACGATTTTAGCGTCTCCTAGTCGAATAGCTTGTGCGGCTGAAATAATGGCTTTTAGTCCAGAACCACAGACTTCATTAATCGTTACGGCAGTACTTGTATGATGAAGTCCAGCACCAAGTCCGACTTGACGAGCTGGATTTTGTCCAAGACCTGCTTGTAACACATTTCCAAAGATGACTGTATCAATTTGTTCAGGTGAAAGATTCGCTTTTTGGATGGCAGATTTTGCGACCGTTGTTCCTAGTTCGATAGCGGAAGTTGTAGCAAATTGCCCACCAAATTTACCAATCGCAGTACGTGTGGCACTCACGATGACGATATCATTTCCGTTCATATTTTCATTCCTTTCCAGTCTATATTTCCTATTTCGTTTCTATTTTATAAGATTTCGTATAAGAAACCTATCAATTTAGTACAAATAATTAGTAAAGAATTGTTTAAATTCCCTAACTTTTAGTGAATTCAATTGTCCTAACGGCGAATTTTTGCTACTATAGTGTGTGCTAAGAAAGAACAGGAAGCTCAATTTGTGTGTTAGAAGCTTCATTCGTAAAGGAGAACAATAATGAATATAGGGATAGATAAGATTGGCTTCTTCGTACCACCGACTGCATTAGATATGGAAGCATTAGCAGCCGCACGTGGAGTAGAGCCAGCTAAATACACGATTGGAATTGGCCAGTCTACAATGGCAGTAGCACCAGTGACTCAAGATATCGTGACTTTAGCCGCAAATGCTGCATTATCCATTATCGATGATAAAGACCGTGAATTTATTGATATGATTTTATTTGGAACAGAAACAGGAATCGATCAATCAAAATCTGCTGCCGTTTATATGCAACGCATGCTTGGATTATCAAACCGTGTTCGTAGCGTAGAATTAAAACATGCCTGCTACGGAGCAACAGCTGCCCTACAATTAGCTAAAGGTCATATTGCCTTAAATCCAACTTCAAAAGTATTAGTCATCGCAAGTGACATTGCTAAATACGGATTAAACTCTGGTGGAGAACCAACACAAGGGGCTGGAGCAGTCGCAATGGTTGTTTCTAGTGACCCACGTTTACTCGTATTAGAAAATGAAACAAGCTTATTCACAGATGACGTGATGGACTTCTGGAGACCAAACTACGAAGCGTATCCAATGGTGGATGGAAAATTCTCAAACGAGCAATATATCCGTTTCTTTGCAGAAGTATGGAATGACTATCAAGCAAAAACAAATGCGCAGTTCTCAGACTTTGACGCGATTTGTTTCCATTTACCATATACAAAAATGGGGATGAAAGCCTTCAAGCCATTCTTAGAAGAAATGAGCGAAGAGGAACAAGAACGCTTCACAGCGCGTTACCAAGAAGCAGCCGTGTATAACCGCGAAGTCGGAAACATCTACACAGGTTCATTATTCTTAAGCTTCATCTCATTATTAGAAAACAGTTCTGTTTTAGTAGCCGGAGACCGCATCGGATTCTTCAGCTATGGATCAGGAGCCGTTGGGGAATTCTTCGCCGGCGAATTAGTCGAAGGATTCGAAAACCAATTGCATATCGCAGAACATAAAGCATTACTAGAAAATCGCAAAATGTTGACTGTAGAAGAATACGAAGAAATCTTCACAGAAGTGGTGGACGCAAGCGGTGACCAAACTTTCACACGCGAAGACAACAGCCCGATTACATTAACAGCCGTTGTTGACCATCAACGTCAATACACAATTAAATAAAGCGCAAACCGTAGCCAAAAAAGGCTGCGGTTTTTTTGTGTAAGATGCCAAAAATAAAAATGTAGCATATCTGTTACATTTCAAATTTTAAAATTAAAAGTAAAATATAAACATTGAAATGAAGCGGTTTTTAGCGGTCTATTCCACAAATAGTTTTTGGTCCCTTTTCGAAAATTCTGAAAAGAGTAGTAATAATTCCGATGAAAAATTTAAAAAATTTTTTCAGTGACACAATACCTCAAACTATCAAAAAGCTTCAGAAAGTCCGGTGGGATGCACTTTCTAACACCTTGCACAGGTTCCTTCAAACTGAGGGGCGAAACACTTTTTTTCATTTTTTTATAAGGGATTTGAATAAAATATACAAAAAGTGATACCGAAGAAATTTGCGGATTTTATAATCGCAGTAACAGGGGGTTGCATCGGTGCCCATTACCGTTGTTATGAAGAAACGCTGCTGGGATGCACTTTCTAACACCCAGCAGGGGTTACATCAAAATGAGTGGCACAACACTTTTTTTCATTTTTTTATTAAAGTAGAAAGTAAATACTCACATTTTTTCGGGTTCTATAGTAATAGTAATGGGGAATAGTATTAAATGCGAATTAGCAGGAGTTTGAAATTTATTTCGTACTCCTGCTTTGAGGCTTTAAAGGAGAGAGCCCACAGGGCTCGAACCGGTACCCCATTACCGTTACTATGAAGAAACCCGAAAAAGAAATGTGAGTATTTTCTTATAAATACTTCGGCACTTTTTGCTTTTTTGTGGTATCCTATGTAAAGAGAAAATGAAAGAAAGTAGTAGCGCCATGAAGAAAATTATCGTCATAAACACCGGTGGTACAATCGCCATGAGTGAAGACCGCTCAACCGGTAACGTAACCCCAACAAGCACAAACCCATTAACAAATTCCGACACGATTTTTGCCCCCATCGCAAGTGTCGTCGTAGAGGATCTATTTAACCTTCCGTCTCCACATATGACGGAGGAAAAAATGTGGGAAGTTCAAAAGCGAATCGTTCAAGCGCAACAGGAAGGCTTTGACGGAGCGGTAGTGACTCACGGAACCGATACATTAGAAGAAACAGCGTATTTCTTAGAGTTAACAACTGATGGAACATTCCCGATTGTATTAACAGGAGCGATGCGTTCCAGCAATGAAATTGGAGCGGACGGTTTAGCGAACTTACGCAGCGCTATTATTACGGTAACGAGTCCAGAGAGTGTGGATAAAGGCGTTCTTGTCGTGATGAATGATGAAGTTCATGCGGCAACGTATGTGACAAAGACACATACTACAAACGTGGCGACTTTCCAAACACCAACTTTTGGACCGCTTGGATTAGTGTCAAAAAGCAAAGTGATTTACTTCCAAAAATTCTTACACCATGAATACTATCCGATTAAAGAACTCGTGGATAAGGTCTACTTATTAAAAGCATATGCTGGAATGGATTCAATGTTATTTGATGCGATTGCCGATTCAGATGCTAACGGAATCGTCATCGAGGCGCTAGGAGCAGGGAACTTACCGCCTACGACACTTCCTGGATTGCATCGTTGTTTAGACAAAGGAATTCCGGTCGTGCTTGTATCCCGTGCATTTAATGGTGTAACGTATGATGTATATAATTATCTTGGCGGAGGCAAACAGCTCCGTGAAGCAGGAGTGATTTTCACAACAGGGCTTAGCGGACAAAAGGCTCGTGTGAAATTATCGGTGTTATTAAGCGCTCATGCGAATAGAGAAACAATCATTAGAGCATTTCAAGTATAGGAAAGAGGAATAGATATGGTTAGAAAAATTGGACGAGTGGTTCGTCAATATGAAGGAAAACCAATTATTTACGGCATGCCACTAGAAGAGCTAACAGCTTGGTTTGAAGCAAAAGGCGAAAAGAAATTCAGAGCAGGACAATTATGGGACTGGCTTTACCGCAAACGTGTGACGAGTTTTGAAGAAATGACAAACTTGCCAAAATCGCTGATTGAACAATTGCAAGAAGAGTTCACATTCCCAGTGTTAAACGAACGTATCAAACAACAATCAACAGACGGAACACGTAAATTCCTCTTTGAATTGGCAGATGGCCTCTTAATCGAAACGGTATTAATGCCACAAGAATACGGCTTATCCATCTGTGTGACCACACAAGTAGGATGTAATATCGGATGTACTTTCTGTGCCAGCGGAATTATCGCAAAACAACGTGACCTTGTTGCTGGGGAAATCGTAGCGCAAGTAATGCACGTGCAACGTACTTTGGACGAAGTGTCTCCTGGGGACCGTGTCAGCCATATCGTAGTCATGGGGATTGGGGAACCATTCGATAACTATGATAACGTGATTAAATTCTTGAAAGTAGTCAACTCTGATAAAGGACTTGGAATCGGGGCTCGTCATATCACGGTATCTACAAGTGGTTTGGCTCCAAAGATTCGCGAGTTCGCAGACGAAGGCTTACAAGTCAACCTTGCATTGTCACTTCATGCACCAGATAACGATACACGTTCTCGTATCATGCGTATCAACCGTAAATATCCAATCGAAGTGGTGATGGATGCTATTAACGAATATATTGCTAAAACAAATCGTCGTGTAACCTTCGAGTACATCATGCTCGATCACGTGAATGATTCTGTGGAACAAGCGCAACAATTAGCTGACCTTCTTGCGGATAAAAAACGTCTGTCATACGTCAACTTAATTCCTTATAACAAAGTTCGTGAACATGACCAATACGAACGTAGTGGAAAAGAACGCGTAGTAGCCTTCTACGATGTCTTGAAGAAAAACCATATCAACTGTGTCGTTCGTAAAGAATTCGGACATGATATCGAAGCAGCCTGTGGACAATTACGTTCAAGCCAAATGAAACGTGACCGCGCTGAAAAAACAAAAGCCTAATGAAGTAGATGAACCGCACCTGAATGGGTGTGGTTTTTTTGTGCAAAAAATCAAATAAGAGCAGATATTTTTATAGGATTTTGATTGAAAATACAAAAGAACTCTATTTTCTAAAAGAAAAATTTGCTATAATTTCAATAAAGAAAGCGGTAACAGTTATAAAATGAACCAATAAGGAAAGGAGTCGCTCGAATGCTAGAAGTTCATATTAAAAGTTTTTCATATGGAGAAAAAGAGGTTCTAAATCAGATTGACTTGCATCTTCCACCATCTCAGATTATTGGACTAGTAGCACCAAATGGTGTAGGAAAATCTACGCTTATCCAAATATTGTCTGGACACTTAAGAAATAACGGGATTTCGGTTTCTTATCAAGGGAAGAATTATACAACTGATACCTTATTTATGAGACAGCATATTGTAAAGATGCCGGATCAATCTGAATTATACGATGAGTTAAATGGAATCGAACATTTGAATTTCTATGCCTCGATGTGGAAAGTAGCTTCTGGAACTGTTCAAACTGTGGTAGAACAGTTGAAAATGGAAGACTATATTCATCATAAGGTGGGCGAGTATTCACTCGGGATGCGGCAACGCCTTTGTTTTGCATTAGTACTGGTCACAAAAGCAGATTACATGCTTGTTGATGAAGTGATGAACGGATTGGATCCGGATAATGTGGAATTAATTTCTAGAGTGTTGAGACAGTTAAGAAATGAAGGGAAAACGATTGTGATGGCTTCTCATTTACTGAACAATCTCGATTCGATTGCAGACAAGATTTATTTTATTAAAGAGAAGCGAATCGCATTGGAATATTCACCGCAAGCGGAAGGGATGGATACACTTCAATTGACCTTTGTTTCAAAAGAGCGCTTCGAAAAGTTTGTAGAAGAATTTCAAAGTGAAGTAGAAATGATGAATCGCGAAGGAAGACAGATTAGCATTCACCTTACGCCTGGAGAGTATTCAGAAGAAAAATGGAAGTGGATATTAGAAGACATCCATCAATTTAGTGAAATTAAGATTGGAGTAAAAAGTTGTTACGCCCTTTATAAAGAACTGTACCGATAGTACAATCGAGAGTTTAAAAAGAGAGGAGAAGATAAAATGAGAACGCAATTACTGTTAATTGTTCGAAATCGATTAATGAAAATTCAGTTCATCGGTTGTGTACTGCTGATGGTTGTTTTTCTTGTGATGAATTTTCAACAAAAATCTTCTCTCAATGATCTTTTAAATAGTACTTTACATCAAGGGGATAAAATTCATTTGATGATAATCAATGAATATGAAGAAGAAGCAAAGAAAAGAAGTTTAACAGAAACAGAGGAAAAATGGTTAGAGGATGCTCTTGCCTATCATCGTTCAGTAGCAGCATTCCAAAAGCAAGATTATAAAACTTATATTAAAGAACAGATTCATTTTTGGGAGCTACGTCTTGAGTTGCGAGATAAAGAACACTCGCCCCTTCCAATTTACAATACAATTGGATTTAATCCTAGTAAGCAGGAACAGTTAGAGTATAAGAATGTCAAACAACATTTAATGAAGTTTCGTTTTTTAGACGAACAGGGGCACTATCAATTAGACGATGTTTTACAAATGGTCAATCGAATTTCTTGGATGGAATGGACAAGATATAATGAACCGATGCTTTACTGGTTGCCAGTTCTATTTTCAATATTGCTACTATTTATCAGTCCTATTCTTTTAGATGATTGGAAGCATCGAAGTGTGCTAGCGGTGAAGCCGATTCGCCATTGGAAATATCTCCTACAAAAGATGAGTAGTTACTGGTTGGTAAATATGTCGTTTGTACTTCTTGTTTTGTTTGGTATTTTTCTAGTACAGAGCGTATCTTTTGGATGGGGGAACCTCAATTCGCCATTACTTGTGTTTCGTGGGGAAGAGGAGCTCCTCATGTTTCCGTTACAATTTATCGGAATCAGCCTACTCTTAGCAGCGTGTGTACTACTATTCTTAATCAATCTCATCGCGTGGTGTAATCAGTTGAGTAGAAATAAGATGCTAGGGTTTATCGCTGGCCTGATGGTTATTTGGGCAGAGCCTATCTTACGTTCTATGAAAATTTATCCTTCATTTGCAGACAAGTTGCCACTGTACTATGTGAATTTTGGCTCTGTTATCCAAGGAATGAAAGATGATTTTTATGCGACGGGTACGTTTACGATTTCAAATGGTTGTGCTAGCTTACTTGTAGGAGCGTTTGTGTTCTTCTTATTGACGGTTGGAACTTCTTGCTGGCAAGAACGTCTGAGACGAGGTGGTTCGGTATGAGTAGATGGGTTCAATTAGATAGAATGCATTTAAAGAAAAGAGGATTTTTCTATAAGATACCGCTTCTTATTTTAGTAGTTGCGATGTTTGTCGTGGGATATCATCACTTTGCTGGGAAACCGGCCTTAAAAGATGTGATTGAGAGACAGTTTTCTCAGATAGACGATCTTAAAGAATCATTTGAGAACCAAGGGACTATCGATGAAGATACAAAGAAAGCACTGAATACTACTTTTCAGGCTCTCTATCAAACCTATGCCCAAGAAAATGGAATATATACGATAAAAGGAAAAACAGACCGACTGATTCCGATATATGAAAAACGATTGGAATTGGTTGAATCTCTTTTAAGGAGCGGCCCAGAAGAATGGGCGGATTCGTTAGAGAGTCCTGTTCAAATTAGAGCTAAACTTCAATTGTTCCATTATTTAGTTGAGAAAGAGATATCCTACCAAACCTATTATCAGTATGGTGATTTTATACAGACGAGTTTTCAACTTCTTGGCTATGGCTTACTTATCTTCTTTTTCCTTGTACAAGTTGGGGAATTTTTTGAAAGAAAGCATCGGCATCAAACACTACTCGAAGTAGTGCCGATTTCTAATAAAGAAGAATTAGTGGCAGAAACGCTCTATTCTTTAAAATACTTTTATGCTTTTCCTAGTCTACTGGTGATTCTGTCTTTGGTAATGTATGGAATCATTATCCATGAGAATGTTTTTCTGTTTCCTGTATCGTATGTTTCTAATGAGGAAATAATCTTTATTTCAGCAGTTCGAGGAATCTTATTGGCGATTGGATATCCATTGCTAGCAATTGTTGGCTTATTCATTGCGCATATGTTTCTTTTTTCTTGGGTGAAAGATACGATGATTTCGACGGTTGTCCTCTTTATACTTTGCTATTTGAGTATTCAAGGGTATCAGTTAGGAGAGATTTTACCGTTCAGTTTATTACCAGCCCTACAACATGGAATCCCACTTGTGATAGGAGCTTTTGCAGGGGTGGTCTTCTCCATTGTGTTCATTGGCATAAGACTAAAAAATATAAGGAAGTGAGGAGCTAAAAATCCTCACTTTTCTTTTATTTTCCTACAAAAGTCCTATATACATTGGATTAAGACAATGCTACACTATGAACATAATCATCATTTGAACTGGAGCGAGTGTGTATGAAGGTTGTTTTTCAGAAGTTTAAAAAAGAAGTGTTCATTATGGTCACGTTGCTCACCCTCATTGCAGGGGCGGAGTTAGTATCGAGTGTCGTTAATGCGCAGACTTTAGATACTTTAGTAAACATGGATATTCATAATTTCTTTTATAAGGCTATTTGTTTAGTTGTTATTTTTGCATTTTATCTATTGTTTACGTATATGTTGATTCGCTATCAAGCCTACTTTAATCAAAAAGTAGCAACGTGGTTACGCGATCGTATTAGTCATTCTATTGAAGAGACGTCTTATGAACGCTTTTATGAAAAGAATAGTCAAACCTATATTTCATGGTTTACAAGCGACTTGGAACAGATTAAAGGGAATGCGATTAATCCAACCTTTGAAGTCATCGGAGGAATTATTTCAGCGGTGATTTCAGCTGTAGCCTTGTTTATGTATCATTGGTCTATCGTCTTACTAGCGGCTATCTGTATTGTCATCATGGCTGTGTTGCCAGCTTTGTTCTCAGCAGAACTGACAGATAAAACGATTAAAGTGTCAGAAGCTAATGAAAAATTCGCAAAATCCATTTCGGACTTATTGAGTGGATATGATACGCTATTCGTCTTTCGTAAGTTAGCGTATTTAAAAGACAAAATCCATGAAAAATCGGTTGAAGTAGGAGATACGCATCGCGACTATAGTAAAACGATGGCAAAAGTTGCCGTTAGTGGCGGTATCGGGAATGTCTTTAGCCAAATTTCCGTATTCATATTAACAGGGTACTTAGCTTATATTGGCGAAGTAAGTATCGGGAGTATTCTAGCATCGATGGCATTAAGTAGCACCATCTTCAACGTGCTCGGAAATATTAGTCAGAAGATTGGTTCTATTAAGAGTACAAATTCATTGTTTAAAAAATATGAGCAATTAGAACCTGCATCCCTTGTAGAGGAAGCACCAGAAGTGGAACCACGCACTCTGATTGAAGTGAAGAATGTTTCATTTAACTACGGAGAAAAGGTGATTTTAAATCATGTTTCTCTTGGATTTAACGAAGGGCAAAAATATGCAATTACTGGCGAAAGCGGAACAGGGAAATCAACACTGTTAAATATTATCGCTGCTAAGTTAACGGAGTATTTAGGCGAAGTGAAACTTGCTGGAGTCGATGTGAAGAAACAGTCCTATAATGAGTTATATCGTCAAATGGTCTATATCGCTCAAAAACCACATGTCTTTACGACAACCATTCGTGAGAACGTAACGCTAAATGAAGCATATACCGATGAAGAAGTGTGGGAGTCTTTAGAAAAAGTGGGACTCGCTTCTATCGTAAGAAACTTGCCACAGGGATTAGATACGGTCTTAGGCGATGGAGATTCAAATCTATCCGGCGGTCAGTTGCAACGAATTGCTTTTGCACGTGGATTGATGAAACACCCAAAACTCTTCTTGCTCGATGAAGTCAGCTCCAACTTAGATGAAAAGACAACTATTGAGGTGTTGAAACCAATCTTAGAAGATAAGAGTGTGACAGTCCTATGGGTAACGCACCATCTTCCTGAAGCGTTGAAAGAAACTATCGATCAAACGATTCAAATGAGTGAATTAAATCAAACGGCTTAACGAATGTTTAGCGACCTTCCTAAGGATGAATAGGGAGGTCTTTTTTGATGCCTTAAATGCATGAAAAAGTGCAAATTGATAGCTTTTTACCTCAAAAAAGAACAAAAAACAGTGTAATAAATGAAGAAAGTATGACCGAGAATGTAAGAAAATTCTACGAACGTGTTACAGGCTGGTGTCAACTATTACAAAAACATATGTTCTTGTCATGTGTTTGTAACAATAACATCAGAAAAAGTCAAAAAAATTAAGTGACCTTAACAAACCGCATAAAATCAACATTTTAAGTTTTTCCTGTGCTAAAATAATTAGCATCAATTAAGTTCGCAACCAAAAAAATCCAAGCGAACGAGGTTTTTGACTTTTGAAAAAGTCGAAAATCGGAAAGGAAAATATGAAACCAATCAAGAAACAATTCATGATGGTGACAGCATCACTTGCTTTATTTAGTTTTGCAGGATTTTCAGCAACAACAGCAAGTGCTAACGAAGTAGAATGGACAGCACGTACTGTTGAACAAGTAAAACAAGATGTGAAAAAAGACGACAAAGGTGTACAAGAGTACACAATCAAATGGGGAGATACATTATCAGTGATTTCTGAAGCAACTGGTGTATCATTAGATACATTAGTTCAAGTGAACGAAATTCAAGATGCGAACCTTATTTACCCAGGGACAGTGTTACGTTTCTCAGCTGACCAAAAAGAAGTGACAGTGGATAACGGAACATCACAACATTCATATCGTGTTCAAGACAACAATGAAGTTGAAGAAGTTGAAACGACTCAAGCGACTACACAAGCAGCAGAAACAACGCAAGCAGCACAATCAACTGAAACAACACAAGCTGCTCAAGCAACTCCAGCAACTGAAACAACACAAGCAGCTGCAGCTTCTTCAAACCAAGGTGGTTACTACTTAACAGTTGAAGCAACAGCTTACTCTTATAACGAAGCTGGTTTATCAAACTACACAGCTGATGGAACAAACCTTGTAAGTGAACCAAACGTAATTGCGGTTGACCCAAGCGTGATTCCATTAGGATCATATGTTGAGATTCCAGGATATGGTATTTTCCGTGCTGCAGATACAGGCGGTGCCATTTACGGAAATCGAATTGACGTACACTTAGTAAACTTGAATGATGTTTACAACTTCGGACGTCGTACAATCACAATTCGTGTATTACAATAATCACAATATTTTTAGACTAAACTTAACTTAACCAAGAGTCAGATGATAGATTCTGACTCTTTTTTTATTTTCAGAAAGTTAAGAAAAAGTAAGAGATGGCTAGAAAAATAGGCAAGTGCTTAAAACTGTGGTATATTAATAACATCGATTAAAAAGAAAACCGATTGGAGAGGGAATTTTATGAAGAAAAAATTCGTAGGAGCATTAGCGCTTGCATCAACTTTCGCATTAGCGGCATGCTCAAATGGCTCATCAGAAAACGTTACAACGACTAAATCAGAAAACGTTGCAACAACTAAATACGGTAACGTTACAAAAGATGAATTTGTTACAGCAATGAAAGATTCTGTTGGAGAACAAACACTACAACGTTTAGTATTAACGAAAGTACTAGAAGGATCTATTGAGGATGCAAAATCTCTTAAAACAGCTGCAGATGAAGAAGTGGCTAAATTAGTTGTTCAATATGGTGGAGAACCTGGATTATTAGCGGCCTTACAACAAAGCGGAATCACTTCTGTAGACGCATATCGTCAAACACTTTACTTAAACAAATTAATGACAGAAGCAGTGAAGAAAGCTGCGAACTTCTCAGAAGAAGACATCAAAGCATACTATGATGCGTGGGAACCACAAATTACAGTTCAACATATCTTAATTGCTGCTAAAGCAGATGCATCTGACGAAGAAAAAGCAGCTGCTAAAACAAAAGCAGAAGAATTAATCCAACAATTAAAAGATGGTGCTGACTTTGCGGAATTAGCTAAAGCAAACTCTGCAGATACTGGTACTGCTGCAAAAGGTGGTCAAATCGGACCATTCAAACGTTCAGATATGGTAACTGAATTCTCTACAGCAGCTTACGACTTGAAGAACGCTGGAGATATCACTGAAAGTCCAGTTCAAACTCAATTCGGATACCACATCATTAAGTTAGTATCTAAAGAAGAGAAGAAACCATTTGATGAAATGAAAGAACAAATGGAAAAAGAAATGTTAGATGCGAAATTGAAAGATTCAGCATACTTACACCAAACAATGGTAGATTTAGTGAAAGCTGCTGACGTGAAAATCACAGATGAAAGCTTACAAAACGCTTTGAAGAATTTCTTACAAGCGGCTGATTCACAAACAACAACAACTACTGCTAAATAAGACGGTTTTAACCTCTGCACGAACTTTCGTGGGGAGGTTTTCTTTATGCTAGAGTCAGTTTGATGATTTTGTTTCTATTTCGAAAACAAATGTCTATAAATGGAAGAGTTTTGTTGACATCGAAAAGAATGGGCGTATAATGGAATCCATAACGCAATGAGATGGAGAGTACTCGTCGAGGCACTGAGTAGAGAGCTTAGGGTTGGTGGAACTAAGTAGTGACGAAATGAGGAAGATGGCCATTGAGCGGACTTTCTGAGCAGTTGTAAGGGAAGTACGGGGCGCCCGTTATAGCGGTACGATTTCAACGCAGAGACGTGGAATCGGGTGAGGTTTATCTAGTGATGGATAAACGAATAAAGGTGGTAACACGGTATTTTTTAAATGATCGTCCTTTGTCCTTTTTGGGGCAGAGGATTTTTTTATTGTGTTCGACAGGATGGAGGAATGTGTCAAATTAATTCGCAACTAACACAACAAATTTATAAAATCGGAGGAAAAACAATATGAAAATTAAAAACGTATTATTAACAGCCGTTGCAGCATTCACATTAGCAGCGTGCGGAAATCAAAGTTCACAACAATCAAGCGAGGCTTCTAAAACAACTGAAGCGCCAGCACAAACAGTTAAAGTTGCCGTAGTAGGTAGCGCAGCACACGAAATCTGGGATTACGTAGCTGAAAAAGCGAAAAAAGAAAACATCAATATCGAAGTTGTAGAAATGAACGACTACGTATTACCAAATACAGCCCTTGAAGAAGGTTCTGTTCAAATGAACGCATTCCAACACCGTGCATACTTAGCACAATGGAATAAAGATAAAGGGACTGATTTAAAAGAAATCGGAACAACATTTATCGTGCCATTATATTATTTCTCAACAAAATATAAATCATTAAAAGATTTACCAGAAAATGCAAAAGTATTAGTACCAAAAGAAGTAGCGATTCAAGGTCGTGCTTTAGTAGCATTAGAAACAGAAGGATTAATTACATTAAAAGAAGGCGTTGGAACAAAAGCTTCATTAGCGGACATCACAAGCAACCCTCGTAACTTAGAAATCATCGAAGCAGAATCAGCACAAGCACCACGTTTATTACAAGACGTTGATGCAGCTTCAATTAATGGTTCTATGGCACAAGATGCTGGTTTGAAAATCGAAGACAACATCTTCTCAGATGCAAACCACTTAGATACAATTCCTAAAGATCGTTACAACATCATCGTTGTTAAAGCAGCAGATGCTGAAAACCCAACATACAAAAAAATCGTTGAATTATATCAATCAGACGATGTAGCGAAGAAAATGAATGAAATCGCACCAGGACAATACTTCCCAGTGTGGAATTCAGATAAATAATCCCTTTAGACGTCAGAGTACAATGGTGCTCTGGCGTTTTTGTTTGGAATAGGAGCGGATTTTGGCTGTGTGTAGTATAATAATTGCGAGAGTTTGAATGTTGGAGGAAGAACAATGAAGACATGGATAAAACTAGCGTTGTTGTCGGTAGTAGCTGTTATGCTGGCAGCATGCGGAAAAAAGGAAAAAATCCCTCTACCATATGCGTTGCAGTCAGAACGAATTTGGATGGATGTGCATCACGGAGAGAAAACAGAGTTAGATCCACATAACACGGTGACGGCGGTCTATCATTTTGATGGAAAAGGAAACGTGCTTGCCTATACAGGATTGGATTTGGACCTTGGGGATTTAGGAGGGAAGAATGAAAAACAAATTTTAGAACTAGCCCAAAAACAATTTGAACGAAATTTCTATCGCCATAAACAACAACTTCGAGAAAAATTGGAAGTCCAATTAGAGGCGCTGAGAAAGGAAAGTATTAAAGTATGGCAGGAGGGAAATTCTAAGGAAGTCCGAGAAAAATTGAAAAAGATAGATGAAAAAATTAAAGATTTACGAGAACAATTCAATGCAGTAGATTTCGCAGAATACGAAAACCCAAAGACTTCGCCAGTCAGCTACTCCTTTGGGAAATACGACGAAGACAAGTATAACAAAAATAAAACACAGTTGATTGTAAGTTTTGAGGTGCAAGAACTTGCTAAAGAGTCCATGGAGTATATGAATGTAAGAATTCAAAAAAAATTGAGAGAAGGGTTCTTTGGTTCAAATGCAGGAGAAGTCAAAGGTTCTTATTATGTAGGGCTCTCAGAAGCAGGGCTAGAAGAGGATGAACCTGGGGATTATCATGACTTTATGACACCGGTGGAAAAAGATCGTAAAGGAATCAAAATAATAGAAGAATAACTAAAAGAAAAAGGAGTGGCGAACGCCACTTCTTTTTTTGCTACTAATATTCGTGTTTAGAAACAGAATCGCTCGTATAAAAATTTTGGAATAAAATAAAGTTAAATAAAACGAACGAAAATAAATATAAAGAACTAAAATGTACGTATTTTTATTGTAAAACAAAAATAGTTCTAGTATACTTAAGTCATCAAATAAACCAATAAAAAGGAGTTATCATTTCAATGGATAAGTTTTTTAAACTGAAAGAGAACGGCACGAACGTTTCAACAGAGTTTTTGGCTGGATTAACGACATTCTTCGCGATGTCATACATCATTTTTGTCAATCCGAACATTCTTAGTAAAACAGGGATGCCATTCCAAGCAGTCTTCTTATCAACGATTATTGCAACAGTTGTCAGTACATTAGTGATGGGTCTTTTCGCAAACGTTCCTTACGCATTAGCACCAGGGATGGGGTTAAACGCGTTCTTTACATTTACAGTTGTATTCGGCCTTGGATTCACTTGGCAAGAAGCATTAGCAATGGTATTCATTTGTGGTTTATTCAACATTTTCATTACTGTAACAAAAGTTCGTAAGATGATTATTAAAGCCATTCCGGTCAGTATGCAACATGCTATCGGGGGCGGGATTGGGATTTTCATCGCTTATATCGGTTTAAAAAATGCCAACCTATTAGAATTCCTTTCTGATTCAAAAACGATTACTCAAGTCAACGGTGCTGCGTATAATGTCGCAACAGAAGCTTATAAAGGCGGCGTGTTCAGCGTGAATTCAAACGGTGGAATCGTTCCATCTCTTGTAAACTTCACGTCTCCAGGCGCACTCCTTGCAGTGATTGGTTTAGTCATTACTGTAGTCTTATTATTGAAAAAAGTTCGTGGGGCTATCTTGCTTGGGATTGTTTTAACAACACTTTTAGCGATTCCAATGGGGGTTGTCGATTTATCAAAAGTAAGTTTTGAAAGCAACTCACTAGGAGCAGCGTTCAATGACTTAGGCACCACATTCATGGCAGCCTTTGGTTCAGAAGGAATCGTAAAGCTCTTCTCTGATCCATCTCGCTTACCGTTAGTATTAATGACGATTTTCGCATTCAGCTTATCGGATACATTTGACACACTTGGAACCTTCATCGGTACAGGACGTAAAACAGGTATTTTCTCTGAAGAAGACGAACGTCAACTTGAAAACGGATCTGGTTTCTCTTCTAAGATGGACAAAGCCTTATTCGCAGATGCCATCGGTACTTCTATCGGGGCAATTTTCGGTACTTCAAACACTACAACTTATGTTGAAAGTGCAGCCGGAATCGGTGCGGGTGGACGTACTGGTTTAACAGCAGTCGTTACAGCAGCTCTCTTCCTATTATCAACATTATTAGCACCATTCGTGGGAATCGTTCCTGCAGAAGCGACAGCACCGGCGTTAATTATCGTTGGGGTGATGATGCTTTCTTCATTCGCTGATGTGAAATGGGACGAATTAGACGAAGCCATTCCAGCGTTCTTTGCCGGAATCTTCATGGCACTTTGCTACAGTATCTCTTACGGTATCGCAGCAGGATTCATCTTCTACTGCTTAGTGAAAGTTATTACTGGTAAAGCAAAAGACATTCACCCAATTTTATGGGTCGCTACAGGATTATTCATCCTTAACTTCATTATCTTAGCTCTTCTATAAGAGTAAAAATCAGCTGATATTGAACAATTTTATTGAACTTTAGCCGTAATAGGGCACCTAGGTATTTTTGCTTAGGTGCTTTTCCTTTTATTTCATGATAGGATAGAGGAGACAGAAAGGGAGTTGACTATGACAGAACAAACAACTGAAATCACTGCTTATGAGCGTTCCGTAGCGCTTGTGAAGGCAGAACTCACTCAATATAAACCAAAACAAATCGATACGGTATTAGGTCTCTTACAAGATGGGAATACCGTACCGTTTATTGCACGTTATCGTAAAGACCAAACCGGTTCTTTAGATGAGGTGCAAATCCGTGAAATCGAAGAGCGCCAACGTTATTTGGAAAACTTCGAAAAACGGAAAGAAGAAATTAGCCGTCTCATTGACGAACAAGGCAAACTCACACCAGAGATTACGGCTGCATTAAGCAAGGCGACAACCTTAACGGCATTAGAAGATATTTATCGTCCGTATAAACAAAAACGCCGTACGAAGGCAACGATTGCTAAAGAAGCAGGACTAGAGCCGTTTGCATTATGGTTACTCATGACGACGAAGGATTCCGTAGAGGAAAAAGCGGCAACGTTTATTAATGAAGAAAAAGCGATTCTAACGGTCGAAGATGCCATTAACGGTGCTGTAGAAATTATCGCTGAATGGATTTCCGATGAAGCAAAATACCGTAAACAATTACGTCAATTTACGCAAAAGAATGGTATCGTGAAGTCTGTCGTGAAGAAAGAAGAGCTCGACGAGAAGAAAGTCTACGAAATGTACTATGACTACGAGGAGCCAGTGAAATCCATCGTTCCTCACCGAGTGCTTGCCTTAAACCGTGCAGAAAAAGAAGACGTCGTGCGTGTGACGATTGAAGTCGATGTGACAAACCCTCTTACAAAGATTAAAGAAGAGAAAATCAAAAATCCGTCGTCACCATCTGCACCGATTGTCGAAGGCGCGATTGAAGAAAGCTACAAACGATTCATCGGACCAGCGATTGAACGCGAAATCCGTAATGAATTAAGTGAAAAGGCGCAAACACAAGCGATTGCGATTTTCGGGGAGAACTTGAAGAACTTATTATTACAAGCGCCAATGAAAGGCCAAGTGATTCTAGGGCTCGACCCAGCATACCGTACAGGATGTAAATTAGCGGTTATCGATGAAACAGGAAAAGTGCTAGGAAAGTCTGTCATTTACCCTCACGTAGGAGCTTCAGAAGCCAAACGTGCTCAAGCAGGCGGACAATTCCGTCGCATCGTGGAACAATATGGCGTAACACTTGTAGCGATTGGGAATGGAACGGCTAGCCGTGAGTCTGAACAATTCGTGGCAGAACAATTACGACAAATCCCTCGTAAGGTTGTGTACACCATCGTCAGCGAAGCAGGGGCCTCTGTGTATTCTGCCAGCGATATAGCACGTCTTGAATTTCCAGATTACCAAGTTGAAGAGCGTTCCGCAGTCAGCATCGCTCGTCGCTTGCAAGACCCATTAGCCGAATTGGTTAAAATCG
>CALHVK010000035.1 GCA_938039195.1 uncultured Carnobacteriaceae bacterium | reverse complement strand
TGGCATCCAAAGCAGCTCTTACAGTTCTTCCTGTAAACAATACATCATCTACTAAAACAATTTGTTTTGCGTTAATTTTAAACGGGATGTTCGTTCCATTTAAAACAGGATTTTCATCGTTTTTAGAATTGTGACGATCGTCTCTGTACAAAGTGATATCGACTTCTCCAACTGGAACATTTATTTTTTCAAGTGCCGAAATCTTACTAGCAATGCGTTTCGCTAACGTAATCCCTCTTGTTTTAATACCAATGACTACTAAATCGGACACATCTTTTTGCTGCTCGATAATTTCGTATGAGATTCTAGTTAAGGCTCTATTAATAGCGCCCTCGTCCATTATTCTAACTTCTTTCATAATAGTCACTCCTACTCCGCTATACTTCCTTTATTTAAACGGATAAAGTCTTCGAATTCCTTTGGTGGATCCACTTGGAAGTTTAATGCCTCACCGCTTATAGGATGCGTAAAGCTTAATGTTCTAGCGTGTAAATACTGGCCGAATTCAGTGGCCTTCTTTCCTTTAGGATGATACAATGGGTCATTTACAATGGGATGCTTTATGAATTCCATATGTGCTCTAATTTGATGTGTTCGACCTGTTTCAAGCCTACAAGATACGAGTGAATAATCAGCAAAAGAATCTAAAACTTCAAAATGAGTTACCGCATGCTTTCCACCTTTTTCAACCACTCGTTTTAATCGATTCGTTTGGTGACGTGATAAGGGCGCGTCAATAACGCCTGTTTCATGAGCAAAGTGCCCATCGACAATAGCGATATATTCTCGGTTCATTTTATTTTCTGCGATTTGCTGCGCTAATTTTTGATGAACATCATTATTTTTAGCAATCACGAGTAATCCACTAGTATCCTTATCGATACGGTGAACCAAACCCGGGCGATAAATCTCTTCGCTTGTGCTATCAGACAAACTATTTGAATGGTAAAGCAGTGCATTCACTAAAGTACCACTATAATGACCTTTCGAAGGATGAACCACCATTCCACTTGGTTTATTGACAACGATTAAGACATCATCTTCATAGATAATATCGAGAGGAATATTCTCAGGTTGAATGGTTACGACTTCTTCCTCTTTCTTTAGAATGGTTACTAAATCTCCATTTTGCGCTTTATAGTTCGATTTAACGAATTCACCATTTACTTTCACTAAATCTGATTTTAACCAACCTTGAACAGTACTTCTGCTGATGCCTAATTCATCAGTCAATACCTTATCCAGTCTATCGCTTTTTTCTATGTTTAATGTTAACTCTTTAAATACTGTAGTCATATGAATCTCCTATTTGGATTGTTCTTTAAAAATTACATAGTAAAACAAAAATATTACCCCGATTGTTAAACAAATATCAGCAACATTAAAAATAGGAAAATCAATAAATTCAAACTTAAACATATCCACTACATATCCTAGGCGAATGCGATCGATAAAGTTACCAACTGCCCCAGCTAAAATAAGTGAGTAAGCAGTTAATAATAGTTTTGATTTTCCTTTCTCCTTAAACATTAAGTATAAAAGTGTTCCGACAGCTACTGCAGTTATTAAATAGAAGAAAACCATTTTCCCTTCAAACATTCCCCACGCAGCACCAGTATTACGAACATACAAAATACTTACTAGTCCCTTGATCAATTCCATTCCATCATGAAGACTGAAATTATTAACGATCCAAATTTTAACCACTTGGTCAACGATGACAAATAAAATACTTAAAATTAAATATAGTAACATAAAGATTCTCCATTTCTTATCAATAGTAATATTGTACAAAGAAGTCAATGGTTAGTCAATGAACTGAAAACGAGGTAAAATCGAAACACTTTTTTCCACTTTGAGGGTAAAAATCAATGAAATTTAGCTAAAAATGGGGAGAAAGTCCTAAAAATCAACCAAAAGATTGAAAAATCATTAAAATACACGTATAATATCAAAAAGAAAACGCATTACTGTAAAAGGAGTGTATTATGAAAAAAATCGCAGCCAAGGTATTCTTGATTAGCGCTGGGTTCTTATTCTTAGGAGCTTGCGGTAATACAAAGAAAAGTGCCGAATCTACTGTTCAAGAAGTACAAGATACCTTACCTGTTGTCGTTCAACAAATTAATGACATTCAAGCGTTAGAAAGTTCATTACAGTCTGATTGGGAAAGTGATATCCAAGAAGACCACACAATGGCAAACTACGCTAAGAAGACGGGTAAAGTATTCACCAACATTCAAGAACGTCAGCAATTGTTGAAGTCTATGCAAAAATCGCTCAAAGTATTAGCAGATGATGCGTCTAGACTAAGTAATCTGAAGGATAAAAACCTCCCTTCTGCCGAAATTCAAATTGTAGTTTCTAATGTTCAATCAATTGTGAATCAACTGAAAAACTACTATGAAATGTCTCAAAAACAATTAGAAAAAGAAGCAGAATTTTTTGTCAGCATCTCTGGAGGTAAACAAACAAATGACGAACTTCGCAATCTAATTATCGAAGTCAACAATTCAGCAAATGAGCGTCAACAAATTATCGAATCGATCAATTCCCCTATCAGCGAATTAGATAGACCGGTTCGTATTCTAAAAGCACGCTTATCGAATGGAAAGGGTGAGTAATGGTTATGAAGAAAAAATTAATATTAGCAAGCCTACTCGCTACTGCTTCTCTTGGATCAATGTTCGTATTCAACAATGCAGCTAACGCTCAAGACACTGCCGAAAGCAAGTTAAATTTAAGGGCAAACAGCTTACTAAGAATGCCTGTTAATATTCCGCAAGAGCATGTTTATGACTCTGGAATCTCGATTCCTTACCCCGCAGATGGTGTAAAAGGCGTTTATTTACAAGCTTTCCGTGCTAAAGGTCAAGAGTTAGAAAATATGATTCAATTCATTAAATCTACTCCAATTAATTCAGTCGTGATTGACGTACGAGATGGTTATGGAAAAATTACAATGCCTCTTGATACAGATAATGAAGAAGTAAAAAAACACACAGTTAATGAAGTTCCGGATACTACTGCTCTATTAAAACGTTTAGAGAAAGAACAAATTTACCCTATCGCACGTATTGTATGTTTTGGAGATCGTTACATCCCAAAAGCTGAACCGGAACGTTCTTTTAGAAATGCATTAGGTCAACTATGGTATACAGATGATGGGGAAACATTCTTAAATCCATTCCTTAAGGAAAACTGGGAATACATCGCTGAAGTTGCAATTGGTGCTGCTAAAGCAGGATTTAAGGATATTCAATTAGACTATGTTCGCTTCCCTCTTGGATTTGAAACAGTGTCTGATGACTTGGTATTCGATAAAGGCGATTATGCTCATATTAAAAACGATGATGAAGCTCGTATCGCAGCGATTACCGACTTCGTAGCATTCATCCGTGAGAAATTACAACCATACGGCGTTCATCTATCAGCCGATATTTTAGCTCATGCGATTACAGAATCTAAAATCGGTGGTATCGGACAAAAATTCGTCAATATTGCTGAAAAAGTCGATGTTATTTCCCCAATGATTTTCCCAAGTCACTGGGTAAATTACGCATTAGATGTTAAAGACCCAGATAAAGATCCATACGAAATCGTGAAGCGTTATATGGTGATTGAGAAAGGATATGTAAAAACAATCAACCCTTCTCCAATCTCAAGACCATGGATTCAAGCCTTCACAGCAGACTTCTTAGGCGAAGGAAACTATCAACTCTACACTGCTGATGTGATTAGCGAAGAAATTCAAGCTTTGAAAGAAGCCGGTGTAACAGAGTATCTCCTCTGGAATGCAGCTTCTCAATATTCAACTGAAATTAAATTCTAAACAAAAAGACATCCAAGTCGATTGGATGTCTTTTTACTATTTATTATTGTTCCGTTAATGAGCTGTAGTCAAAGTTTTCTAAGACTGCTTTCACTTCTCCGTCATTTTCTCCTAAAAGCGCTGAACCATTACTTGTACGGTCGACAAGCGTTAAATCCATTGGTCTAACGACTTTCGTTTCACCATTTGTAGCAACGATAGTGTATTCACTTGTTGAAGAGATTTCTCCATCCATAAAGACTACACGGTGCGGTTTAGCTTTCAATTCACGTAGAACCATCAATCCACGTTTTGCACGTGTAAGCATTGAGATTTCTAATACATTGAATCGTTTTACTGCTCCGCGTTGGGTTGTAAGGAAGGCAGAAACCACCTTATGTTCTAATGAGTAAACCATCGCTCCAGCAACAAAGTCTTCTTTACGAAGATTGATTGCCTTCACACCGCTAGCTACTGTACCGACAACTGGAATTTCACTTAATTCATAACGAAGTCCAAATCCACAGTGCGTTACGATAAATACTTCTAGCCCTTCTGGATTTGTTACGACTACTTTCACAACTTCATCTGTCGTTGTCTTTAGTTTCATCGCATTACTTGTACGAGTTTTATATCCACGGTACGTAGTAAACTCATTGAATAATGTTTGTTTCACTAAGCCCTCTTTTGTAAAGAAGACAACAGTCCAATCTTTATAAGTTTCATCGCTATCTTTTGCTTTCACAAATCCTGCAAGAACCACTTCATTACTTGCTAAGGAAATTGATTGACTTAAGTGGTTACCTACATCTTTCCATTTCGCTTCTGGAATTTCATGCACTGGTAAGTGTAAGTAATTTCCTTTTGAAGTAAATAGAATTAAGTTGTCTAATGTGGAAGCTTTTTGACAAAGAATCACTTCATCCCCTTCACGCATTCCGTTTTCTTCTGGAGCGCTTGAAGCGAATGAACGTGGACTAACACGTTTGTAGTACCCTTGTTTTGTAGCAACAACATAGACTTCTTCTTCAGTGACTAATACTTCTGTTTCGATCTTAATTTCTTCGATTTCCGCTTGAATTTGCGTTAAACGAGGAGTTGCGTATTTCTTCTTTAAATCACGAAGTTCACTCTTCATTACTTGAAGAAGAGTCTTTTCAGATTTTAAGATACTTAAGAAAGTCGCGATTTGCTCATTTAAATCAAGCTTTTCGTTTTGAAGGATGGTAATATCCGTATTCGTTAAACGATATAATTGTAAGCTTACAATCGCTTCTGCTTGAATCATTGTGAAGTCATACGTCTCCACTAAACGTTCTTTAGCATGTTTCTTATCTTTACTGTTACGAATTAACGCGATCACTTCATCAAGAATAGATAAAGCTTTCATCAAACCATCAACAATATGCAGACGATCTTGCGCTTTCTTCAAATCATATTGTGTACGTCTCGTAATCACTTCTTTTTGGAAGTTGATATACGAAGTTAGAATTGTTTTTAATCCTACTTGTACTGGACGGCGCTCATCGATAGCGACCATATTGAAGTTATAGTTGACTTGTAAGTCTGTATTCTTCAATAAGTAGTTTAAAATCCCTTCAGCATTGGCTTCTTTCTTCAATTCAACAACGATTTGAAGTCCAGTACGGTCTGATTCATCACGCACTTCTGCAATCCCGTCAATCTTTTTATTTAAGCGAATTTCATCAATCTTCTTCACTAATAAAGCTTTATTTACTTCATATGGAATTTCTGTAATGATGATTTGTGACTTACCGCCTTTGATTGACTCAATCTTCGTTTTCGAACGAATAACTACTTTGCCTCGTCCAGTTTCATAGGCTTGCTCCAATTCTTCAATCCCTTGGATAATTCCTCCTGTTGGGAAATCAGGACCTTTAACAAATTGCATTAACTCTTTCACAGTTGCCTTAGGATGATCAATAGCATGAATCGTCGCATCAATCACTTCCCCTAAGTTATGAGTTGGAATCTCTGTAGCGTAACCAGCCGAAATCCCTGTAGCTCCATTAACAAGAAGGTTTGGATAACGTGCAGGAAGGACAGTTGGTTCTTCTTCTGTATCATCGAAGTTTAAAACAAATTCAACAGTTTGTTTGTCTAAATCACGTAATAATTCTTCTGAAATTTTAGAAAGACGAGCCTCTGTGTAACGCATCGCAGCAGCTGGGTCTCCGTCCATACTACCGTTATTCCCGTGCATTTCAATTAACACATCACGCAACTTCCAGTCTTGACTCATACGAACCATTGCTTCGTACACAGAAGAGTCACCGTGAGGGTGGAAATTACCGATTACATTCCCGACTGTTTTAGCAGATTTACGGAATTGTTTATCACTAGTGTTTCCGTCGATTGACATCGCATATAAAATACGACGTTGTACAGGTTTTAACCCATCACGGATATCAGGAAGAGCACGGTCTTGGATAATGTATTTTGAATAACGTCCAAATCGGTCACCCATTACATCTTCCAGATTCAATTCTTGAATATCTTGAATTTGACTCATACTATTCCTCCTCTCCTAATAGCGATAATTGCTCCACATGGTCAATTGCAACTTCTTTCTTTACAGAAGGTTGTTTTTTCTCTTCTTTTTTTGGACTTGCAGTTGCGCTAATTGCGTTTACATCTGATTCTAAAATACTCTTATCTTCTTCTAGACCAAACTCAACATGGCGCTCAATCCATTTACGACGAGGTTCTACTTTATTCCCCATCAATGTACTTACACGACGTTCTGCTTGTGCTTTATCTTCAATCACTACACGAATTAACGTTCTAGTATCTGGGTTCATTGTGGTATCCCATAATTGATCCGCATTCATTTCACCAAGACCTTTATAACGTTGTAGTAAGTAGCCTTTCCCGACTAATTTAGTCTTTTCTTCAAGTTCTTTTTCAGTCCACGCGTATTCAACAACTTGCTTTTTACCAGTTCCTTTAGAAATCTTATATAAAGGTGGTAACGCAAGATACACTTTGCCAGCTTCAATCAATGGTTTCATGTAACGGTAGAAGAAAGTTAATAGTAACACTTGAATGTGGGCACCATCCGTATCCGCATCGGTCATAATAACAATCTTGTCATAGTTACAATCTTCAATCTTGAAGTCACTACCAACACCCGCACCAATCGTATAGATAATCGTGTTGATTTCTTCATTCTTCAGAATATCTGAAATCGATGCTTTTTCAGTATTGATGACTTTACCACGTAATGGGAGAATCGCTTGGAACTTACGGTCACGACCTTGTTTTGCAGAACCACCGGCAGAATCTCCCTCTACTAAGTAAAGTTCGTTCTTTTTAGGGTTCTTACTTTGAGCAGGTGTTAATTTACCAGAAAGAAGAGTTTCTTTTTTCTTACCTTTCTTACCATTACGGCTCTCTTCACGGGCCTTACGACTCGCCTCACGTGCTTCACGTGCCTTAATCGCTTTACGGATTAATTCTTGCGCAATTTCCCCGTTTTCTGTTAAGAAGAAACCTAGTTGCTCAGAAATCGTATTATCAACAATCCCACGCGCAGCAGGTGTTCCTAGCTTATCTTTTGTTTGTCCTTCAAATTGAAGGATTTCTTCAGGAATACGAAGCGAAATAATCGCTGTTAATCCTTCACGGACATCGCTACCTTCTAAGTTTTTATCTTTATCTTTTAAAAGACCAACTTTACGTGCGTATTCGTTAAACGCTTTTGTTAAGGCACTCTTCATTCCCACTTCATGAGTACCGCCGTCTTTTGTACGAACATTATTTACAAATGATAATACAGTTTCTGAATACCCGTCATTGTACTGGAATGCAAACTCTGTCTCTACTCCATCGACTGTGCTGTCAAAATCAACAATTGGCGATAAAGTATCTTTTTCTTCATTCAAATATTTAATGAAATCACGAATTCCTTCTTCATAATGGAAAGTTTCTGATTCACCAGTACGTTCATCTGTTAAAATAATTGTAAGTCCTTTTAGTAAGAACGCAGATTCTCTTAAGCGCTCGGCTAGAGTCTCATATGACCAGTTTGTTGTCGAGAATGTCTTATCACTTGGAAGGAACGTAACTGTAGTTCCTGATCCACGTCGATTTGTTTTTTCTTTTTTAACGGTTCCAACTGGTTCTCCACCATTTTTAAAGGCTTGTTTATATAAAGTCCCATCTCGTAAAACTTCTACTGTTAACCAATCTGATAAGGCGTTTACTACAGAAGCCCCTACCCCGTGAAGACCTCCTGATGTTTTATATCCACCTTGACCAAATTTACCACCAGCATGAAGCACTGTAAAAATAACTTGAATCGTTGGAATTCCAGAAGCATGTTTTCCTGTTGGCATCCCACGACCATTATCTTTTACAGAAAGTGATTGATCTTTATGAATGGTAACTTCAATTCTTGTTGCATAACCAGATAAAGCTTCATCGACTGCGTTATCCACAATCTCATAAGCTAAATGATGAAGTCCACGGTGGTCAGTCGACCCAATATACATACCAGGACGTTTACGAACGGCTTCAAGACCTTCTAAAACCTGAATCGCATCATCATTATATTGATTCGTCACTTTACTCATTTAATACGCTCCTTTTTTTGTCATCTTATCTATAATACTTGTTTTTCGTGAGTTTCGCAAGATTTCTCCTTAGAAACAGCGCTAAATTAACCTTTCTTACTTGCTTAATTTGTATCTATTGTCTAATTTATGTTAAACTGTCACTAGACTGTTTAAAGGAGAAATGAGATTAATGTCATTTACTTTTATTATAGGCGCACTTGTCGCGTATTTACTTGGTTCAATCCCATCAGGATTATGGATTGGACAATATTTCTTTCAAAAAGACATCCGACAATTCGGAAGTGGAAATTTAGGATCAACGAATGCCTTTCGCGTTCTAGGTAAGAAAGCTGGCTCTGTCGTACTCTTTTGCGATGTGTTTAAAGGCTTTTTAGCAATGATTCTTGCAATGACAGTATTTAAACAAGATAGTTTATCACCGCTTTGGATCGCATCATTTGCAGTCATCGGTCATACTTTCCCACTGTTTGCATCTTTTAAAGGCGGAAAAGCTGTAGCAACATTCGCAGGAATGATTTTAGCATATCAACCATTACTACTACTTTATGGGTTACTCATTTTCTTAGCCCTACTTGCGATTACTCGTATGGTAAGTCTTACAGCAATGGTCACGATTACTGCTGGAGTTCTCCTTTCATTATTGTTTAATGATTGGACGTTAACAGCTTTTGCACTTGCGATTGATATTTTTATCATTTATCGTCATCGCTCCAACATTCAACGTATTCTTAATGGTACAGAAAATAAAGTCCCAATGCCTTGGGACAAGCAAAATAAAGACACTAGGTAAATACTTAGTGTCTTTTCTTTTTATTCAAATACAAAAGTAGCGGTTGATTGATAAGGTGTGTCACTTGTAATGCGTAAAATATTTTTCTTTTCTTCAAGGTCTAATGCGGATTCTGTTGAAATATCTGGATATCCATCCCAAGGTTCAAAGCAGATAAACGGAGAATCATCTGCATTCGTCCAAACGCCTAGTGCTTCAATTCCATTAAGATGAACCGTTACACTTCTAGTTCCCTTAGGAGAATACAGTTTTCCTTTAAAGTTTGGGGTTATTGATTTAAATAGCAATACATCATTTGTAAATAAGTCATGGTGCAGTGCAAAATCTCCTTGTGTAAAAGGAACTCCTTCCAAGGATGCTAGGTATGGAATTTCAAGCTCCAATTTTGAGATAGCAGCATCTGACGTTAATTGAATATGATAATCCTCAAAGCTTAATCCTTCTTCCAGTGGAACAGCAAAAGCAGGATGACCACCGATTGCAAAATACAATTCTGGACTAGCAGTTGATAGTTGGTACGTCATGTCTAAAGAATTCGAATGTAGCGTATATTTTAAACGTAACTCAAACTCAAAAGGATAGGACTCGTTGGTCATCTCATTCGTTAATAAGAAAGTTGCAAAATGATCCCCTTTTTCTTCTAAGGAAAACGCATAATCTCTAGCAAAGCCATGTTTTCTAGCAGGATATCTTTTTCCTTTATAAATAAACGAATTTTCTTTAACAGCTCCGATATTCGGGAACAAAATCGGAGACTGCTTGTTCCAATGAACCCCATCTGGTTGATACATATATTCTGTATTTGTCTCTTTCGAAAATACAGAAGTTAGTTCTGCACCAAAGAGTTTCACGCCAACTTTTAAACACTCATTTTCAATAAAGATGTATTCCATTTAAATCGCCTCTATTTATGCAAATTTTAATTCAGACAACAATGAAGATTTAATATTTTGATTTTTAATTTTAATATACGTTCCTTTAGTTCCTAAACTACGACTTTCAATAATACCAGCAGATTCAAGTTTTCGAATCGCATTCACGATTACTGTACGAGTGATATGATACTCTTGAGCAATTTTAAGGGCAGTAAAGCGTAAGTCCATCCCATCAAAAAGACCAATAATGACTTTGATGGCTTCTAACTCACTGTAAGAAAGAGAATTAAGAGCTAAATGAACATTTTGTTGCTCACGTTTTTCCTGCTCAATTTTACGAGTATACCAGTGAAGCATTTCAGTTCCAATAACAGTCGCTGCATGTTCAGCAAGAATCAGATCATCTGTTGAGAAGGTTTGTCCTTCTTTCCCCATCACTACAAATCCTAACTGTTTACCTGAAGCATAAATTGGAATCACTGTCGTCATTGCTTTTTGGAAATTTTCATGCACTTCTACTGGAAAGATTGTTAAAGCATCTGTCACAGGAATATTTTCCTTCGTAAATTTTAAGGCAGTTAACTCTTTCATATAAAAATCTGGAAATTGACGATTGTCCTTGTATTCTTTCATACGATCGTTATTCACTTGGAACTCATCATGAATACCTAGCATTCTTCCTTCTCTTGAAGCAATATACAAATCAACTTTTAGCAAGGAACCCAGAATTTCAGTCAACTTATTAAATGGTAAATCGGCTGTTTCTGAATCTCTCCAAACGTTGTCGTATTGTACGATTTCGTTTATTTTTCTTAAATCCGCTAATACTGTACGCACAAGTAATTTCTCCTTTTATAAAATATATTTCGTTAAATCTTGATCCTCACGAATCGCATTTAATTTACTTTCAACATATTGTTCTGTAATTTGAATACTTCCCATTTGCATTGAAGGAGCTTCAAATAATAACTCCTCTAGTACTGTTTCTAAAATCGTATGAAGACGACGTGCGCCGATATTTTCCATTGTACTATTCACTTCAAATGCAATTTCAGCCAGTTTAGATACAGCTTCTTTTGTAAAGACGATTTCAACATTTTCTGTTGCTAATAATGCTTTGTATTGTTTTAATAATGCGTTCTTTGGCTCTGTTAAAATACGTTCAAAATCTTCTTTTGATAAATCTTGTAATTCAACACGAATTGGGAAACGCCCTTGCAATTCCGGCATTAAGTCACTTGGTTTAGCAACGTGGAAGGCACCTGAAGCGATAAACAAGATATGGTCAGTATTAATAACCCCGTACTTCGTATTGACTTGGCTTCCTTCTACAATCGGTAAGATGTCACGTTGAACACCTTCACGAGAAACTTCACCGCCGTTATGACCCTTAGCAGCAATCTTATCAATCTCATCGATAAAGATAATTCCAGAAGTTTCAGCTAGTTTTAGTGCTTCTGCATGCATATCTTCTTGATTGATTAAGTGATTCGCTTCTTCTTCTGTTAATAGGTCTAATGCCTCTTTAACGGTTACAGTGCGGCTAATTTTCTTCTTAGGAGTCATTTGGTCAAGAACAGATTGAATTTGCATCATTTGCTCCATTTGGTTACCAGACCCTGCCATACGCATTGGTTTCTCTGTCAATTCAATCGTCACTTCTTTAGAATCAAGAAGGCCATTTCTTAATTGTTGCTCAATATCACGACGCTTTTGAGCAATTTCTTCAGTGACTTCTTCCTTCATTTCCGGTTCTAATCCAGGATTTTGGATTCCCATTTGTTGGAACATACTAAAGAGTGAATCTTGTTGTGGATTCGAAACCTTTTTCATAATGCCAGGTTTCAGAATCTTCGCTAGTTTCTTAACGGCCTTATCAAAAGCTTGTGGTCTCACTTCTTCTTGTTTTAGTTTTGTAACGATTTGAATCGCATTCTCTACTAAATCGCGAACCATTGATTCCACATCACGCCCCACATAACCTACTTCTGTAAATTTAGTAGCTTCCACTTTTGCAAATGGTGCATCGACTAATTTCGCAAGACGACGAGCTAATTCCGTTTTACCAACCCCGGTAGGTCCAATCATTAATAGATTTTTTGGAGTCACTTCTTTCTTCATGTCTTCGTCTAATAATAAACGTCGGTAACGATTTCGAAGAGCCACCGCTAAAGCACGTTTAGCGTCGTGTTGACCAACGATGAATTGATCTAATTCTGCTACTACTTCTCTAGGTGTTTTACTAATATTTGCTTGCATCCTTACACTTCCTTACGCCAACGTTTCAGTGATGATATTATCATTTGTAAAAATATCAATCTCTGAAGCGATTTTTAAACTTTCACGAGCGATATCTTCTGCTGTTAAATTCGAATCTCCAAATCTTAGGAGTCCTCTAGCAGCTGATAAAGCATAGTTTCCACCAGACCCAATTGTTAGAATGCCATCATCTGGTTCAATGACTTCGCCTGTCCCTGAAACAAGTAGCACTTGTTCTTTATTCATTACGATTAACATCGCTTCTAATTTTTGTAAACCACGGTCACTTCTCCATTGCTTTGCCATTTCAATAGCTGCACGTTGTAAGTTCCCTTTAAATTGTTTGAGTTTATCTTCAAACATTTCTTCTAAAGTAATCGCATCGGCAACCCCTCCAGCAAATCCAACAAGGACTTGATTGTCAAAAATACGACGGATTTTACGAGCAGTTCCTTTCATGATGACTTTTTCACCCATTGTTACTTGGCCGTCGCCAGCCATCGCAACTTGATTATCTTTTTTTACTGCACAAATTGTAGTCATGATTTTCCTCCATTATTCTTTTTAAAGGTACTTGCATCAAATTCACTCTTCCCAGCTTTAGACCTTGGAAAATATAGTTGGTAATTTTGTTGAAGAGCTTCCTTCGTCACGTGCGTATAGATTTGAGTCGAACTGAGACTTACATGTCCTAAGAGTTCTTGCACTGTTCGCATATCTGCTCCGTTATTTAGCAGATGGGTCGCAAACGTATGTCTAAGCATATGCGGATGAATCTTTAACGTAAGGCCACTTTCTTGAATCAGTTTCTCTAAAATATATCGAACCCCGTTTGTTGTTAGTGGATCTCCTAAGTGATTTACAAACACAAAGGAATGGTCTTTACGCTCTTTAGCCATCAAATCTTTACGCCCTTCTTCAAGAAAGGTCTCTAAGGCTGTTCTAGCAAAGTCCCCAATCGGAACATAACGTTCTTTGGATCCTTTACCGATAACCAGAATAATACTATTTTCAAGGTCTAATTGCCCAAGAGTTAAATTCGTTAACTCACTGACACGCATACCTGTAGCATATAATACTTCGACTAAAGCTTTATTTCGTTGGTCTAAAGACTGATTTCCATCGATAGAATCGATAAATTTTTCAATCTCATCCTCATAGAAAAATTCTGGCAATCGCATTTTACCTTTCTTATAACTGACAGAAGCAAAAGGATTCGTTTCAACAATGCCTCTTTCAACAAGAAAATGATAAAATGATCGTAAACTCGAGAGAAAACGAGAAATACTCGAACGGTTATAGTTTTCACGGTGTAATACCCCGAGATAAATCCGAACATCTACAACAGTGACATCATTCCAAGATTTAATCGGAACGTCTGTTAAATAGTCAAAGAAATGTTGAATATCACGTTGATACGCATGAATCGTCTCTGGCGAATAACGTCGTTCAACTTTTAAATACGTTAAAAAATCTTGCATTTCGTTCTTCATCGTCTTCCTCCTCTTGTTAACTTTAGCACAGAAAGTACTTTCTTACAACCGAATTGTCAAAATTTTTACGACAATTAAATCAAATTTAATATTTAGGATACGAGGGCGATCGCTCAGGACTGAAACACTGGACCGAGATGACGGAAGGAACGTGAAACGTTCCGCGTACGTCTCGGGAAGTGGACGTCAGTCCTATGAGCCCGAGTTCAACTACAAGGATGTGAGAAAAGGCGTTTATAGGCGATGACGGTTCGCAGGTTAGCCGCAAAGGACTGTTTACAGTCGTGCGGACTAACCTCGAAAGGCTTGAGCCTATGCCTTTTCGAACTCAACTAAAACAGGATGCGAGACATCGCGCTCAGAAATGGAACGTTGGAAAATCCTTCACAGTGTGAAGGATTTGGGTGTGGGCAATGCGATTAAATAGGAGTACAAATTGATAAGACATTTGTTTATAAATTATTTGCAGTTATCAGCTCTCTTTCATAATAAGCTAATATAGTTTAATAAACCACTGCGCATAAATCCCCCCACTAGTATTATTCGCGAAAACAAAAAGAGCACCTAGATTCTTCTAAGTGCTCTTTGTCTTTATTTTTGAACGGCTTCTTTATAATCACAGTTACTACATGCAATTTGTTTTCCACCGCGACCTTTTTTCTCAACTAAGTAGTGGTCACATTTTGGACAATTGCGTCCGATTGGTTTATCCCATGATACAAATTCGCATTTAGGATAACGATCACAACCGTAGAACAAGCGATTCTTCTTCGATTTACGCTCAATTACTTTCCCTTTACCACATGTTGGACAAGTGATCCCTATATCTTTCACGATGGCTTGAGTATGGTGACATTCTGGGAAATTGGTACATGCGTAGAATTTACCAAATCGACCTAATTTAATGACCATTGGATGCCCACATTTTTCGCAGTTAAATCCAGCTGGTTCATCTTTAATTTGAACTTTCTCGATTTCAACTTCTGCCTTATCCACTTCTACTTTAAATGGTTGGTAGAACTTGTCGATTACTTGTACCCACTCTTCTTTTCCTTCTTCAACAAGGTCAAGATTATCTTCCATAGAAGCTGTGAAATGAGTATCCACAATATTTGGGAAGTATTGTTCGATCATTTGATGAACAACATATCCAAGTTCTGTTGGTTCAAAACGTTTAGAAACTAATTTAACGTAATAACGTTTTTGAATGGTTTCAATTGTTGGCGCGTAAGTTGACGGACGACCCACACCGATTTCTTCCAATGTTTTAATTAAAGTAGCTTCAGAATAACGTGCAGGTGGTTGCGTGAAATGTTGTTCAGGATTTAGTTTAGCTAATTGCACTTCATCCCCAACTTGCATTTCAGGAAGGACATTTCCTTTTTTCGCTTCTGCATTATCTTGGTAAACCTTTTGATATCCAGCGAACTTAATTGTTGAACCGTTCGCTTTAAACACATGGTTATTTTGTTCTAAATCTACTTGTACAGTATCATAGACGGCAGCTGTCATTTGACTTGCTACGAAACGTGACCAAATCAAAGTATATAATTTTAATTGATCTTTTGTTAAATAACTTGCGATTGAATCTGGTGTACGAAGAACTGAAGACGGACGAATCGCTTCGTGTGCGTCTTGAGCGCCATCAGCGTTCTTTACAGCGCGTTTAGACGTAAGACAGTATTCTTTACCAAACTCTTTCTCAATGAACTCAGAAGCCTCGTTTTGAGCCGTTGCAGAGATACGAGTTGAGTCTGTACGCATATAAGTAATTAAACCGACTGAACCACTACGTCCAAGCGATACCCCTTCATAAAGTTGTTGGGCTACCATCATCGTTTTTCGTGTTCTGAAGTTTAATCGGTTTGACGCATCTTGTTGCAAGCTACTTGTTGTAAAAGGAGCTGCTGGATTACGTTTACGTTCTTTCTTCGTCACTTTTGTTACAGTAAATGGTTTCTTCTCTGAAATCTCAGACATAACCGCTTTTACTGTTTTTTCTTTTTCTAAGTTTGCTTTTTCAGCAGTTGTACCGTAGTAATTGGCTGTGAAAGCTTTCTTTTCTTTCTTGAATTGACCTTCCAGAGTCCAATATTCTTCTGGAACAAAGGCTTTGATTTCATTTTCACGATCAATAATCAACTTCACAGCGATACTTTGAACACGACCTGCACTGAGACCTTTTTTCACTTTCTTCCATAAAATAGGAGATAAAGTGTATCCAACAAGACGGTCTAAAATACGACGAGCTTGTTGCGCATCCACTAAGTCCATATCAATTTTTCTTGGATTCTTGAATGCTTCTTTAATTGCATCTTTTGTAATCTCATTAAATTCCACACGGATTGGTGCATTTAAATCTAATCCTAACAAATGTGCTAAATGCCAAGAAATAGCTTCCCCTTCTCTATCCGGGTCACTCGCGAGATAAACAGCATCTGCTTTTGCTGCTTCTTTTTTTAGCGATTTAATTAAATCACCTTTCCCACGAATTGAAATGTAATGTGGTTCATAATTATGTTCAATATCTACGCCCATTTTACTTTTAGGCAAATCACGTAGGTGCCCTTTACTGGCAACTACTTTAAAGTTTTTCCCTAAATAGCGTTCAATGGTTTTAGCTTTTGTAGGAGACTCTACAATTACTAGATTTTGCTTCACCATTAAATGGCTCCTTCCCTAATCCACTCTATCTAACAGTTTTCTCAAGCTAAGAAAGCCCAAGAATAGTGAGATTGCTTAAATTATCTTTTGTCATCATATCTAAACACATTCTTTTTGTCAAGGCAACAAAACAATCTCTTAAACTGTTAGATTTCATTTTTAAGGAAAATATTTAAGATTTTTAGAGATCGTTTCACCACTCGAAACAAGACAAGCTCCTGCTTCGATAAGGCTATTAGTCCCTTTCGAATGGATAGAGAATATACTTCCAGGAACTGCGAAAACTTCTCTATTTTCACTTAAAGCTAAATTCGCTGTAATGAGGCTTCCACTTTTCTCTTTCGCTTCTATGACACACACTCCATGACTAAGTCCGGCGATGATGCGATTACGATATGGAAAATGGAATTTTAAAGGGCGACTCTGCAATGGATATTCTGAAAGGATTAAACCTCTTTTAGCAATTACATCGTAAAGCTTTGAGTTTTCAGGTGGATATACCACATCCAATCCACTCCCGATAACGGCTATTGTATTTCCATCTGCTTTAAGCGTCTCTTCATGAGCTAATGTATCAACACCCCGAGCTAATCCGCTGATGACTACAATATCATCATTAACAAGCACAGGGATTAATTCATGGATACAATTCTTTGCATATTTAGAATAATCTCTTGACCCTACAATTGCAACTGCTCTCTGATTTAGAAGCGACAAATTCCCTCTATAAAATAATACAATAGGAGGTAAGTATATTTCTTTCAACCTTTGAGGATAAGCACCATCCAAAATGGTGATCACCTTAACTTTTTCTTCTTGCAATCTTTTAATCTCCAAATCCCAATCCATGGACTCTATCCATTTATTGGTTTCTTCAGGTAATGAATACTTTAAATCCCCTAAAACAAAGGTTTCATTTAGAAACATATCTTCTTCCAGTCGAATAAATAATTCATAGAATTGCTTACTGGTTAAAGTATCACTCATCGCCACCGCTACTAGTAATCTACGTTTTGTCCAAATCATAAAAAAACTCCCTCTCGAAATAGTCTTTCAATACTATTTACGAGAAAGAGTTCTGTTTTGGTTTTTATTGGTAATCTTTAACCGGTGCAAACGTCATGCGGTGAATCGGTGTTGGTCCTAATTTTTCAAGACCTTCAAGATGAACTTTCGTACCATAACCAGCATTTTGCGCAAAGCCGTAACCAGGATACAATTGTTCGTAATCCTTCATCATTTGATCCCTTACCTCTTTAGCCACAATACTTGCTGCTGCGATAGAAATACTCTTTGCGTCTCCTTTTATGATTCCTTCTTCTGGAATCCCCGTTTCAAGTTTCATTGCATCAATTAATAAATAATCTGGTTGTTCTGGTAGCAATTCAATCGCTCGCTTCATTGCCACTTTACTCGCTTCGTATATATTAATCTTATCAATCGTAAACGCGTCGACAATACCGATACCAATCGCAAGAGCTTGTTCTTTAATGATTTCAAAAATTTCAGCACGCTTCTTGGCGCTTAACTTCTTCGAATCGTCCAATCCGATATCTTCCATTCCTTCAGGAAGAATGACAGCAGCCGCAACTACTGGACCAGCAAGTGGACCACGACCTACTTCATCAATTCCTGCAATCAAGTGATATCCTTTTTGTTTAGCAGCACGTTCATACTTTTGCATTTCTTCAAAGTGAGCAGCACGTTCAGCTTTTTTTGCATATTGACGTTCAAATCTAGCAATTAAATCTTGTACACCTTTACGGTCGTCGCCTCGAAGTGCGGTTAAACGCTCATCCGATAACGTTTGAATTTCTTCAAGAATCAATTTGATTTCTTTGATAGAAAGTTTTTCCATTATACTTCCTCCGTTAAAGAAACAGGCGCTTGGTCTAATGTATAACGACCTAACTTTCCAGAACGAATATCAAATACGATTCGTTCACTCGCCTTCTCATAGTCATCTTTAAAGCCTAAATTCTTAGTAATTAACATTAATAAATCGACATTAGGAAGTTCCAAATCGTCATCGGTTAATCGATACGCTTTCTTTAAATATCCTGGGTAATCTAATGTAAACTGACTAAGAGCAAAGAGTGCAATATCATCCATATGAAGGAGTGCGTCTTTAATAGCACCGGTAAGGGCTAGTTTATTTCCAACTTCTTCACTTTCAAACTTGGGCCATAGAATCCCTGGTGTATCTAATAACTCGAAGTCATTTCCAATTTTTAACCATCGTTGTCCTTTTGTAACACCAGGACGATTTGCTGTTTCTGCTTGATTTTTATTAATCATTCGATTGATAAAAGTTGATTTCCCAACGTTTGGAATTCCAAGCACCATTAAGCGGATAGGTCTTGGACGAATCCCTTTTTCAAGATTCTTTTCAAATACAGGTGCCATTAGTTCTTTAATTGCTGCCTTTACTTGTTTAATTCCTTTTCCATCTTTTGCTTCTGTTGAAAGTACTTTGATCCCTTGGCTTGTGAAATAGTCATTCCAGCGTTTCGTTTGAGATGGATCAGATAAATCGACTTTGTTTAATAAGATTAATTGTTTCTTTTGTCCTTTAATCTCTTCGATAATAGGATTGCGACTTGATTCTGGAATACGAGCGTCCACCATTTCAATCACAACATCGACGAGTTTTAGTTTTTCTGTTGCTTCCCTACGCGCTTTGGCCATATGCCCTGGGAACCATTGGATTGTTGCCATACGTTTCGAATCCTTTCTATTTAACATTCAATAAATCATTCATATAGAACCAACAAACATTATACCATGTTTTAGCTCATTTTTCCGTTCTATTCCTTATTCCGATAATGAAAAATCTCAGCACAGTAGCAACTACTCATCGCTATTGTACTGAGATTCCATTAATTTACTACACGGCTAATCGATGACTTCATAAATACTTTCTGTATTCCAACGAACTTTCGGTTTAATTTCTTCGTTGCGATATCCAAAAGCACACATAACGGATACCCCGAATTCTGATGTATCAAGAACGCCTTTTTCTTCTAAATACGCTTCTACTTTTGCTTTGTTGTATCCTTCAATCGGACAAGAGTCCATTCCCATCAAAGCAGCAGCATTCATCATATTCGCCATTTGAATATAGGTTTGTTTACTAGCCCAATCAAAAAGTGAACGTTCATCATTTAGCATTGCATCACTTTCTTGGAAGCTTTTAATGCGGTGCGCATAAGCAGATTCTGGATCATAACTTCTATGTCTCACTTCTCGCATTAATCTTTCGATATAAGGAGTTTCGTAGTTTACGCCTTTACGCGCTAAATAAATTACAAAATGACTAGCTCCATCTATCATTGAAGCTCCCCAAGCGATTGATTTTAAATCTTGCTTCATTTCTTCATTGTTTAATAGAAGCATCTTCCAAGGCTCAAATCCGAGTGAAGACGGTGCTAATCTACCAACTTCTACAAGGGAGGCCCAATCTTCATCAGAAATCCGACGTGCAGGGTCAAATTTTTTCGTTGCATAGCGTCGATGTTGTAATTCTATAACTTCTTCTCTGTTCATTGTACAAATCCCCTTTGATTTAAAATCTACTACTCATCATACGTATTTAGTTTAACAATTTAGAAATGGAATATCAATACACCAAACTTAAATAAAAAGAGACTGAAATTCTCCAGTCTCACCATTATTATTGTGGGTTATTTTCTGACGACTTAAACTTCACTTTCTTAATCTTAAAGTCAATATGTCGTTCCCTAATAGTCGCTTCAATATCATCAATTGAGATTTGTTTATCATTTTCAATCTGAATATTGATTTCATATTTGCCGCCGATATCTTTAACATCTACATTCGCAATTTGATATTGATCTAAATTACAATACTGATATATATCGTGAACGAGTGAAATATCTCCGACCGTTCCATTAATACTTGCTTGATAGATTTGGTGTTGCTTTGTAAAGTCATGCGTTAGCCATTGAATTAGCATGACGAATACACTACATACAAAGCCAAAGAACCAGAATCCACCGCCAATCGCCATTCCGATACCTGATGTTGCCCAAATACCAGCAGCCGTTGTTAAACCGCTAATTTTCTTATCACGCATAAAGATGATACCCCCACCGATAAAGGAAATACCACTGACGATTTGTGCAGCAACACGAGAAGTGTCGTAGTCTGGTGTATCTAAAAATGCTTCTTTAGAAATGATCATCATTAAGGCGGAAGTTAGACAAACAATCACGTGCGTTTTAACGCCGGCTTGTTTATTTCTGGCTTTACGTTCATATCCAATTAATAGTCCACAAATGCATGCGAGAATAATCGATGTAAAATGTCTTAGCTCTAACATTGCATCAAATGAACGCACAAAAACTTGATCCATATTCTTCCTCCTTTAAAAAATGTACTTTACTATTTTACGAAGTTTTTGATGGAAAGTCAATAAAATTGAAATCGTTTTCCAGTTTTAAAATATTTCTCAGATAAAAGAAAAAGAGACAGTAATCTGTCTCTTCACTCTTTATTGATATAAATTAGAATAGTCTTTCATTCCATTGATACGGTTGATTGGCCATACTGTAAATACGGCTTTCCCTTCAATGGCTGACTTATCAATAAATCCAATCATACGACTATCTTTAGAAACCCCTCGATTATCTCCCATTACAAAGTATTTTCCTTCTGGAACTTTATCCTCTCCAGTCAACTCTTTTAATGTAAAGTCATCGATGAAAACAGTCTTCTTGTCGTTATTTGTGTTTATAAACGGTTGATCTACTGCTTTTCCATTAATATAAAGAATTCCATTCTTTACTTCGAGCGTATCACCAGGCATTCCGATGACACGTTTAATGTATTCTTTATCTTCATCTGGAGCTTGTAGTACAACTACGTCAAAACGGTTAATGTCCCCTAATTTCGACATAATCATATGATCTCCATTATGAAGAGTTGGATACATCGATTGCCCACTGACTGTGAATGGACGCCCAACAAAGAAATATAAGATGGCCATAATGACACTGGCAACAGCAATTGACCAAATCCAACTTAAAATTTCTTCTAAAATTGGATGTAATTTCTTTTTGTTTTTGTCATTCCCTTTTTCTTTACGAGAGTTTAATCTCTCTTCAATAGAAGATAAGGTCGAATTTTCCATTTGGTTTTCTTCGTTCATTCCCATCCTCCTTTATTATTGTAAAGCTTTTACTGCGGCTTTATATTGAGTATCGTTTGCTTTTAAAGCATCACGAATCGCACTCATTAAAGCTGTACCAGTTTTCTCGTCCACTTCACCAGTTTCTGATAAACCTTTTGATTTTTGGAATTCTTTGACAGCTGCAGTTGTTTTGTTATCAAAGTAACCATCAGCAGTCACATCATATCCTAAACCTTTAAGAATAGTTTCGATTGTTTTC
>CALHVK010000034.1 GCA_938039195.1 uncultured Carnobacteriaceae bacterium | reverse complement strand
AGAACTCGTCATATAATTTAATTATTTTCCTGTCTACTTGACAGGGTGCACTTCACAGTAGCAAATATGTTACTTTTCGAAATTTACTATTACCCAATTAGATTGTTTAAGAAATAAAAAATCTTCTTATTTAAAAAACATTTTAAAGCTAATATTCACAATGTTTTTATTAATATACATCCAAAAATTCTTCACTAATTGTACAAATTTGAAATTAGTATGCCTTATATTGACAGCGCATACAAAAACAGATACAATGAATTCGTAAACAAAAGTTCAGGTACGTAACATTTGTAAAGGAGGAAGTTTTGTGGAAAATGTAAAGTTGCTTGAATGTAAAAATATATGTAAGTCGTTTGGAGATAACCATGTATTAAAAGGAGTTAATATTAGTCTTTCAAAAGGAGAAGTTTCTGCCATTATTGGAGGAAATGGTGCCGGAAAGAGTACGCTGATGAAGATTATTATGGGAATTTATAAGTCTGACCAAGGTGAAATTATTCTTGAGAATGTAAGCCATAAAAATTTAACGCCAGCAGTTGCATTAAGTAGCGGTATTTATCTTGTTCCTCAAGAACCAATGCTTTTTAAAAATATGACAGTACTAGAAAATATTTTGATTGGGCTTCCAGGAGACGCAAATGAACAAAAGAATAAACTACAAACACTTATTGCAAAACTAAAGTGGAGTATTAACCTGGATAGAAGGGCGGATACATTAACGATTGCTGAACAACAGTTAGTTGAGATTCTTAAAGGTTTAATTAGAAATCCTAAAGTTCTTATTTTGGATGAACCAACAAGTTCTCTAACATTTAATGAAACTGAAACTTTATTTGAACTCATCGAACAATTAAAGAGAGATGGTGTGGGTATCCTTTATATTACTCACCGTTTAACAGAGGTATTTCAAATTGCGACGGATATCATTATTATGCGGGATGGAATTATTAGTCTATCTGGTAAAACCCAAGATTTTACTAATGATATGTTAATTCAAGCATTGTTACCGGATGGGGCTAATGTCGACGATTTGAAGAATAGTAAAAGTGAACGTGATATCGATCGTACGTTACCACCTATTCTCAATGTTGAAAACTTTTATGGAAACGGATTCAAAGATGTGTCATTTAAAGTTTATCCTGGAGAAATCTTAGGACTTGCTGGAGTGGTTGGTGCCGGAAGGACAGAGCTAGCAGAAACGATTTTTGGTAAGGATGAAGTAGTTAGCGGAAAAGTTATTCTAGGTAATGTCGATATCACAGGAAAATCAACGAGCGAGGTTATTAACCTTGGACTAAATTATGTTCCAGAAGATAGATTCAAACATGGAATCTTCAAGATTAGTGATTTAGGAATGAATATTACAGGAGCATCTCTTCAATCCGTTGGTAAATATTTTATTGATCGTAAGCGTGAAAAAGAAATGTATGAGTACTTTAAACGTTCTTTCAAAATTAAATCGATGGATGTTAGTGATGAAATTGGTAGTTTGTCTGGTGGGAATCAACAGAAAGTAGTTATTGCAAAGGCAATTGCTTCAATGCCGAAATTACTCATTCTAGATGAACCAACACGTGGAATTGATGCTGGAGCTCGTGGAGATGTTTATCGAATTATTCAAGAGTTGAAAGAACGTGGACTTGCAATCTTGATGATTTCCTCGGATATGGAGGAAATTGTGCAACTCTCAGATAGAGCAGTAACAATGTATCACGGAAGACTAAATGCTGAGTTTGTAGGTGAGGATATTAATCAAGCGAATCTGATGAGTGCCTCATTTGGTGTTGTAAAAGGAGAGAAAGTCTCATGAAGAATTTACTGAAACAAAGAGAAATTGTATCAATCTTATTCATAATTGGCCTTTTCGTAATCGTTGGCCTGTTTAATCCGCAATTTCTTACCGTAGAAAATATTTTTCAAATTGTAAATAATAGTGCAGTTTATGCAATGGTTGCAATCGGAATGTGTTTCGTTTTATTTACTGGTGAAATTGACGTTTCGATTGGTGCAACTGTAGGTTTTACTGCAGCAGTTACAGGAAAGATGCTTAATGGCGGATCTTCCATCCTTTCAGTGTTTATTGTTGCAATTCTTGTAGGAGTAGTTATTGGAATCATTAACGCTATCGGAATAGTAGTATTTAAAATACCTTCAATAATTATGACTTTGGGGATGATGGGAATCATTCGTGGCTTTCAATATATTTATACGAATGGACAATGGTTACAAGATTTTCCAAATGAATTCTTGAATATCTCTCAAGAAACGATTGGTGGAACTATTGGAATTGTTTTTGCAAGCGCTCTTATTATTGCCTCTCTTCTTTATATCTTTACTAAGAAGACTATGGTCGGAAAGAGTTTTAAGGCTGTAGGTGACAATATTGATGGGGCTCGTCTAATTGGGATTCCAGTTGAACGAATTAAATTTTTAAGTTACATCATTTGTGGAAGTTTTGCAGCTCTTGGCGGCGTTCTTTATGCAAGTCGAATTGGATTTGTAACTCCAACCGATGGTACAGGATATGAAATGACAGCTATTGCAGCATGTGTTATTGGTGGTATTGCGTTAGAAGGGGGACAAGGATCTACGTTTGGTGCGATTATTGGTTCGATTCTTATGACATCAATTAGTAGTATTTTGGTTTTCTTAAATTTCCCTTCTACATTCAACAATACAATCACCGGAGGTATTTTAATTGCGATTGTAGTTATTGGAGCTATCTCAAACCATCGCTCACAAGAAAATATTCGTAAAGAAAGACTGCGTGTCAGAGTAGAGCAAGGAGGAGAATAGGATGGAAAAGAAAAAATCAGTGTTAGCAGGATTTAAATGGCGCTGGGAATATTTCTTGGTCATTTTATTAATCGCTGAGTTTATTATCTTTGGTGGACTAAACCCACGATTTTTGAATCCTTTTATTTTAATGAATTCTATTAATAACTTTATTCCAGTATGTATTGTTTCGCTCTTTGTTACCTATGTAATCATCACAGGTGGAATGGATATTCAAGCTGGATCGATAATGGGATTAACATCAATCTGTGTAGGTGTTCTATGGCAAAAGATGGGAGTCAATATTTGGCTAGCAGTGTTACTTGGAATTCTTGTCGGAGCTCTTTGTGGATTGATTAGTGGAATGTTAATTGCCTATGCAAAAGTACAGCCAATGGTAATCACCTTAGGAGGGTCATTCCTCTATTCAGGATTGGCACTTGTTGTTCCGGCACTTGCAGGAGTTGTTGCTTATCAAGGGATTACGAATTTTCCAGCTGAGTTTCAAGAAATCGCAGCGGGAAGTGTAGCAGGTATACCGAATCAGGTAATTATATTCCTGATATTACTAGTGATTTCATTCATTCTCTTACATCTCACTAAATATGGACGTAAGATTTTCCTTATCGGGGTTAACCGAAATACTGCAGAGTATTCAGGAATTAAAACAGCTCGTCTTGTAATGAGTACATATGTACTTTCAGGTATTGCAGCATCTATTGCGGGAATTCTCTTAACTTCATATCTCGGTACAGCAAAACCTGACTTTGGAGCAGACTTAACATTACCAATTATTACCGCAGTAGTATTAGGTGGAACTTCTATCTATGGTGGTAAAGGAAATGTTATCGGGACAGGCTTAGCAGCTTTAATTATCGGATTTATGAAATTTGGTTTAACACTCATTGGTATCAATGCTCAATATCAAGATATTCCTGTAGGGATTCTATTGATTGTATCATTAATCATTAACTTTATGATTAATTCTAATGTATTTCAAAATTTAAAAAGAAAGAAATAAGGAGGAAGGTTAGAGATGAATAGTTCATAAATAAATGATTGTTGCACTGTTGTCTTAATTTTATTTAATACAAAGGAGAATTAATATGAATTTCAAAAAATTATTATCTTATGGAGTTTTAGTTGGAGCAACTGCTTTTGTTTTAGGTGCATGTGGAGGTAACTCTCAAAGTAGCAGTTCAAATTCAAATGCGAGTACACAAGCAGCAAACAATGGTGGTAAAGTTGTTTTTATTCCTAAAGTAACAGGAAATTCATTCTTTGAATCAGGTAACTTAGGCGCACAAGAAATGGCGAAAAAAGAAGGCTTCACTGTAGATTACAATGGTAATGCAGTAGCATCTGTTGCAAATCAAGTAACAATTATTAACAATGCTGTTCAAACAGGGGCAGGATCAATCGCAATTTCTTCAGTAGACCCAACAGGTTTAGATAATGCTTTAAAACAAGCACAAAAGGCAGGATTGAAAGTCGTAACATGGGATTCAGATGTGTCTCCAGATGCTCGTTCATTAATGGTATCACAAGGAACACCAGAACAATTAGGTGAAATGCTTGTTAAGATGAGTGTGGACGCTCTAGAAAAACGTGGTAAAGATCCTAAGAAAGATACGATTAAATACGCTTGGCACTATTCATCTTCTACAGTACAAGACCAAAACTCATGGCAAAAAGTAGGGGAAGAATATATCAAGAAAAACTATCCAAACTGGGTGAATGTAAACGAATCTAACTACTACAGTAATCAAGATGCTCAACAAGCATTAAACGTTGGTCAATCAATTTTAGCAGCTCATAAAGATATCGACTTAATTATCTGTAATGACTCAACAGCTTTACCTGGTCAATTACAAGCTGTACAAAATGCAAAATTAACTAAAAAAGATATCACAGTAACTGGTTTCTCAACTCCAAACTCAATCAAGAAATATGCTAAAGACGATATTATTGAAGAGTGGGGATTATGGGACGTAAAAGTACAAGGCGCTTTGGCAGTTTACTTAGCAAATTACTTAGCTTCAGGAAACCAAGTTAAAGTTGGAGATAAAATCAATGTTCCTGGTATTGGCGAAGTAGAAGTTCTAAACAACTCTGTTTTAGATAAAAACTATAAAGATTCACCAGATAGTGGGGTTGTATTATTACCAGAACGTACAATCTTTACAAAAGAAAATATGGACAAATACGATTTCTAGGAGGAAAAATAATGGCAGATTTAGATGGATTAAAAGTATCGAAAGAATATTATGTGGATCAACCTGTAAAGACTTTGGATCAGTTCTTTGTTAAAGGGGCACATAATTTAGACTATGGGATGAAAAAACACTTAGCAAATATTTTTAATCCTGTAAGCGGAAATACAGTTATGTTTGCTTTTGACCACGGGTATTTCATGGGGTCAACAGCAGGGTTAGAACGTTTGGATATTATTCTTCCAAAGATTGCACCAGAAGTTGACTGCTTAATGGGAACTCGTGGTGCTTTAAGAACTAGTGTTGATCCTACTTGGAGAAAATCAACAGCTTTACGTGTAACGTCAGGTTCTTCAATGTTGAATGATGATTTAAGTCATGAAATTTTAGCTGTAGATATGGAAGATGCTATCCGATTAAACGCTGACTGCTTAGCAGTTCAAACATTTATTGGTGCTGATGGACAATTATCAAGCTTAGACAACTTATCTAGAGCGGTAAATCTTGGTAATAAATATAGCATCCCTACAATGGGAGTTGTTGCGGTTGGTAAAGATATGGAGCGTACAGATCGATTCTTTAAACTTGCAACACGTATTGTAGCTGAACTTGGTGCAAACCTTGTTAAATCATATTATTGTGATAATTTTGAAGAAGTAGTGGCTGCTTGTCCTGTTCCAATTGTTGTAGCCGGTGGTAAGAAACTTCCTGAACGTGAAGCACTTGAATTAGCTTATAAAGCAATCCAAGGAGGAGCTAAAGGATTAGATATGGGTCGTAACATTTTCCAAAGTCAAAATCCAAACGCTATGGCGAAAAGTATTGCGAAAATTGTTCATGAAAAATATACGGACAAAGAAGCTTTTGAGTACTACACAGATTTAATTAATAGATAATCAAAAAGACTGTTATGAAAGGATTAGGGACTACTTCTGTTATTTCCCTAATTCTTTCAGGTAGTGTATACTTTATTCAGTTAAGATTTTCGCAAAGAGGGTAAAAAATGGATTTTTCGGAAAAAGATAAACGTTATAAAGATTCGTTACTTTATAAGGTAGCGTGGCTCTATTATATTGATGGGTTAACTCAAAAAGAAATTGCTGATCGTCTATCAGTAAGTAGAATTAAAATAATCAAAATGCTGGAAGAGTCACGAAAAAAGAAAATAGTTCGTTTCCACTTTTCGACAGTCTATCGGGATAAAAACAAGATTGAACAACAGTTAATAGAAAAATACAATTTGAAAGATGTCTTTGTTGTACCGTGGAGTAGTAATGAGAATCTTGCAGAAGATTTAGGTCAAGCTACAGCCATGTATCTCAACGATTTAGTCAAAGACGATTCCTTTGTAGGAGTTGGATATGGTGAAACAATGGGCGCATTTCTAAGACACCTGTCAGGGTTAACAGATAAGCATTTATCAGTGGTATCTATGACAGGTGGGGTAATGCCATATATTAGGCAAATTGGAAATGGAATCATTGATATTAAACACTATTTAATACCAGCGCCTTTAGTTGTAGGTAGTAAAGAATTAACGGAAGCAATTTTGAAAGAAAAATCGGTAAACGATATTGTCGAAATGACGGAAAAAATTAACGTTGTTGTTTCTAGTTTAGGTGGAATGAAAGAAGATTCTACCATTATAAAATCTGGTCTTCTAACTCAAGATAAGTTTAATATTCTGAAAAACAAGGGTGCAGTAGGTGATATGTTAATGCACTTTATAGATGAAGATGGAAACTTAGTGGACGATGAGATTGAAGATCGAATTATTAGTACAAAATTAGAAAAAGTTAAAAACAACGATTATATCATCGTTGCAGCCGGTGGAGATGCAAAACTTCCAATTATTCATACTGCAATTACACACGGTTTTGTTAATGTATTAATTACGGATGAAAATACAGCAGAGCTTCTACTAGGAGACTGCACATGGAAGAAAAAAGAGAATACTTATTAGCGCTTGATGGTGGTACAGGAAGCTTTAGAGCTATTTTATTCCAAAAAGACGGTGTGCAAAAGGCCATTGAGCAAATCGAATGGGAACATCCAGTATATGATGAATACCCTGGAAGTGTGGGGTTTGATTTTGAAAAAGACTGGGAAATCATTCAAAAATGTATTAAAAATCTCATTCAAAAAAATAATATAAATCCTGAAGATATTAAGGGGATTTCTACAGATTCTATGAGAGAAGGATTCATTCTTTATGATGAGAATCAAAAAGAATTAATTGGATTTTCTAACATTGATGCTAGAGCCAAAGAAGAAGTAATTTCATTAAAGAAGGAACATCCTGCATTAGAAATGGAAATCTATCTTGAAACGGGCGAAACATTTGCATTGAGTGCAGTTCCACGTTTACTTTGGGTTCAAAAAAACAAGCCTGAACTTTACCAAAAGGCTAAATATATGAACATGATAAACGATTGGATTGTATTCAAATTAACTGGAAAAATTGTTTCAGAACCAAGTAATTCTTCTACTAGCGGATTATTTGACCTAGCTAAACGCGAATGGTTACCAGAAGTGGCGAAAAAATGTGGTTTAAAGGATGATATATTTCCTCCTGTCTATGAAAGTGGGGTTCCAGTAGGAAATGTAAGTGCAGAAGCTGCTCGTCAAACAGGGCTTTCAGAATCAACTATCGTAGTTTGCGGTGGTGGAGACTCTCAACTAGGTTGTATTGGGGTTGGGTCCATTAAGCCAAATCAAGCTGCCCTTTTTGGCGGAAGTTTTTGGCAATATGAATTTAATACCGATAAGCCTTATGTGGATGACAAAGGTAGAATTCGAGTGAATTGCCATTCAGTTCCTTCAGTGTGGCAACAAGAAGCAATTGCTTGGAGTTCTGGATTAGTTATGAGATGGTTTAGGGATGCATTTTTAGACTTAGATGTGGAACTAGCTAAACAATTAGGAACTTCTGTGTATGCGCTCATGGATCAAAAAGCGAAAGAAATTCCAATTGGATGTTATGGAATGCATTCGATTTTTGCGGATGTGATGAACTTTAGAAATTTGAAGCACGCGAGCCCAACTTTCACAAACTTTTCAATTGACCCTTTAAAATTTAATAAAGCAACCTTTTATAAGTCCATTATGGAAAATGCGGGTTTGATTACTCTAGGGCACTTGAAAATGGTTGAAGAAATCACTGGAAATAAACCAGATGAAATTTTCTTCGCGGGTGGCTCTGCTTATAGTGAGTTGTGGTCACAAACGATTGCAGATATTTTAGGTATCCGAGTGATTACCCCTAAAGAAAAAGAAGCGACAGCTCTAGGTGCGGCGTTTCTAGCTGGGATTGGTAGTGGCGTATACGATAATTTAGAAGAAACTACCCAATATGTTCAAATTGACAAAGTTTTCGAACCAGATATGGATAATCATCGTAAATATTTAGAGATTTTCAATGATTGGCAAGCGCTTTATAAAGAGGTGCTAAATATTTCAGATAAGGGGTTAACAGAGTATATGTGGATTGCCCCGGGTTCTGAATAATGAAGGAGTGATTGTATGTTTGTATTAGATGAAAAAGACAGAGAATACCGCTTTGGCGACAGTGGTCCGAAATATTTAATGAGAGGTCCACGTTCCAATTTTGCAGTAGTAAAATTTAATCCTGGGCAAGATTTTCCTGCTCATTATCATGAAATCATGGAAGAAAATTTCTATGTTCTTGAAGGGAAAATTGATATTTATGTTGATGATGCTAAAGTAACTTTATCAAAAGGTCAATTTATTCACATTGAACCAAATGAAGTTCATTATGTTAAGAATCCATATGATGAACCTATTGTTATGGTTTCGACATTAGCACCTTTCCAAGAAGTAGATAAGATTGAAACGCCTGATTTCGAGCCGAAAGACTAAGACCCCTAACCCCCTGTCAAGTTTTAACAGGGGGTATTATAAATATTTTTTATTAGAGTAGAGGAAGGAAAATGATATGACATACCCAGATTATATAAATGAATTGTGTCATGTGACTTATGACATGTGGAACAAGGGGTGGGATGAATATAATGGTGGAAATGTGAGCTATCGTTTAACAGAGAACGAAGTAAAAACTCTTGCGAAGGATTTAGAGAAAACTCCATATTCATTTTATCCTGATAATAGAATAGAAACTGAAGTGCTTGAGGTGCCAAAACATATCCAAGGTGAATATATCTTAATTACTGCTTCTGGGAGTCATTTTAGAACATTGTGTTTACAGCCACACGTAGATACAGGGATTATTAAATTGACATCTAAAGGTTATCAAGTGGTAGCAGGATTCGTAACTGGGAAACATCCAACAAGTGAAATTTTTATGCACGTATTAGCACATGCGGCGCGTGTAAAAGTAGATCCAAATCACCGTGTTGTAATCCATAATCATGCGACCAATATTGCTGTATACTCATTGTTAGATGAAGTAACAAGTGAATCGTTAACACTTGATTTGTGGTCAGTCTTAACAGAGTCAATCGTAGTATTCCACGATGGAATTGCGGTTTTACCTTGGGAAGTTCCAGGGACTCAATTGATTGGTGTTGATACAGCACGCGAACTTGAAACACATCGTCTAGTAGTTTGGGCGAAGCATGGAGTACTTTCAACTGGTACAGATTACCAAGATTGCTTCGGTTTAATCGAAACAGCTGATAAAGCAGCTCATATTGCATTAGAATTGAAACGTGTAAGCGGAAAAAGTGTCAGTGAAAACAATGTATTATCAAAAGCGGATTTAAAGAAAATTTGTGATGTTCTTGGAGTAGAGGGCAAGTACTTAAACGACTAATCAAGTCTGTACAAATGTAAAAATGATAAATCACAACTAATAGGAAATCTAACTTTTATGACTATTTTTCATTAATCAACAGATGACTTTAAAAAGTCGTCTGTTGATTTTTTTATTTCCTATTATATTAAATAAAACCTTTATTTAAAGGGAAATAAAGTTATTTAAAAAAGTTTGAAAAATTTTTAATTTAGGTATTTATTTTTTAATTCATATCTGATACAATGAATACATCAGATGAATTCACTGCAAAACGTCACATCATTTCTAAAAGAAGGGATGATTTTATTTTTAAGCACTAATGTAAGCGAGTGCATAGAAAGTCATCTAACAAAATCATCTGCAGACTTTAGAAAATGATTATATTTTATGAAAGGAGAGTATATGGCTTTAACAAATGAAAGTCCATTCGTGGTATGCATCGACTCTGATGGCTGTGCAATGGACACAATGGATATTAAGCACATTCGATTCTTTGGACCGCTAGCTGCAAAGTTCTTCGAGATTCAAAATCAAGAAGTCTACTTAAAAGAATGGAATCGTGTCAACTTATTCTCTGAAACGAGGGGAATTAATCGCTTCAAAGGATTGCTACTTAGTCTCGAGTTTGCTAAAGAACATGGCGAATCAATTGAAGACTTTACAGTGTTTGCTAACTGGTGTAATCATACAACTTCTCTTTCCAATCAATCACTGGAAGAGGAAATTACAAAGCATAATGATGCTGTTCTAGTGAAGGCGCTCGAGTGGAGCAAGGCTGTAAATCACGGCATTGAAACAGAACTTGTTGGCGAAGACAAACCTTTTGAAGGCGTGAAAAGGTCTTTAGAAGAAATTAGTAAAGTAGCACAGATTGCGATTGTTTCTTCGGCCAATAGCGAAGCGGTTAATAGCGAATGGAAACGTCATGGGTTAATGCCATTTGTTTCAGAATTCTTCGGACAAGAACGAGGAAGTAAAGCAACAGCAATCAACGAAATCAAGTCTCTCGGATTTGAAAAAGAGAAAATCTTAATGATTGGAGATGCACCTGGTGATTTAGACGCTGCAAAAGTTAATGAAGTACATTTCTATCCAATTTTATTTGGAAAAGAAAAAGAGTCGTGGGAAACGTTAATTGCAAAAATTCTTCCAGAATTTATTGGCGGACATTACGACGATAAAAAGTATCAAGCAATTTATCATAATCATTTATCACAATTTAAGTCATAAAAAATAAGGAGTTATTAACATGGAAAACACAGGAATTCATAGAGCGAAAACGTGGCAAATGGCGTTATTTGCTTTAAATAATACATCAACAAACTTATGGCTAGTTCTATTGAACTTCGTTGCTTACTATTTAACAGGTTATGTAGGGGTAGCGGTAGTAATGGCTACTTCTGTAATGACATTTATGCGTATTTGGGACGCGATTACAGACCCAATCGTTGGTTATATCGTAGATAAAACAGATGGAAAATTTGGTAAAAACCGTCCGTTTATGGCAGCTGGTAATATCGTGTTACTAATTACTACTTTCTTAATGTTCTTTACAACTCACCATTTACCAGAACAATTTAGATTCATCTATTTCTTAGTGATTTATTTAATCTACATCATCGGTTATACATTACAAACTGTAGTAACTAAATCAGCTCAAAGCTGTTTAACAAATGATCCTAAGCAACGTCCAACATTTGGTATTTACGACGGTATCTATAACGCTACATTATTCGCGTTAGTACCAGGTTTTGTTGCTCAACACTTAGTTCCAAAATATGGCGGTTTTACTGCTGAATTATTCCAAGAACTATGGATTTATATTGCTCCTGTTACTGTAATCTTCACTTGGTTAGCAATCTTTGCACTTAAAGATAAAGACCGTACAGAGTTCTTCGGTACTGGGGAACCTGTGAAAGTTACTTTCAAAGATTACTGGGATGTATTAAAAAATAACCGCGCTATCCAAATGTTAGTAGTATCAGCATCAACGGATAAATTGGCAGCTTTGGTTACTTCTAATGCTACGGTATCTGTAATCATCTTTGGTATCATTTGTGGAAACTATAAATTACTTAACACATTTAACCAATATACATTAATTCCTAAGATTTTAATTATGATTCTTGGAGTTAAATTTATTGCACAAAAACTAGGACAAAGAAAAGCGTTGTTATTAGGTTCATGGGCAGGTATTATCCTTTACGGATTATTATTCGGTCTATTCTATGTTGCTGATCCTTCGACATTCTCATTACCAGGAGCTGAGGGATATACAGGATTATCATTCTTTACAATTGCGTTCTTAGTATTATTTATCTTAGCTCAAGGTGCAAATGGTTTAGCAGGTACAATGGTAATTCCTATGACAGCTGACTGTGCGGACTACGAAGTATATCGTTCAGGACGTTACGTTCCTGGTTTAATGGGAACATTATTCAGTGCTGTTGATAAAATCGTTTCTTCATTTGGTTCTGCATTTGTAGGTATCCTATGTGCATCTATCGGTTTTACTGAAAAATTACCTCAAGTCGATACACCACTAACACCAGAATTGAAATTTATCGGTTTAGTGATGTTCTGTGGATTCGTTATGTTTGGTTACTTCTGTAATATTATCGCGATGAAATTCTACCCATTAAACAAAGAGAAAATGGAAGAAATTCAAACGGAAATTGCTCGTATCAAAGCTGAAACATTAGCAAAACAAAATGCATAATTAATCAACGCTCCGTAAGCTAAATAGTTTACGGAGCTTCATTATAGGAGGAAGTAAAATGGCAAGATTAGTAGATTTATCAAAAAAACCATACAACTTAAACCCAAATCAAATTGAATGGGTTGAGTCAACGATTAAAGGCATGACGGATGAAAAAAAAGTGGGACAATTATTTACAAACTTATTCTTCTTTGGAGGAGATGCTTTTAGCGGAAACAACTTAAGCAACAAAGAAATTCTTGAAAAATACCATATCGGTGGTGTCCGATATATGAACGGTAGCCCAGAAGATGTTCAGGGATTGATTAATGATTTGCAATCTCAAACAAAAATTCCATTATTAGTGGCTGCAAACTGTGATTCAGGCGGTGACGGTGCTGTTAAAGGTGGTACTTATATTTCTTCTGGTGCACAATCCGAAGCAAGCCGTGATACATGGGTCCCTTATCATGCAGGACTTGTATCTGCCCGTGAAGAAACGGCTCTTGGGGTAAACGTTAACTTTGACCCATGTGTGGATATTTTACAAAACTGGAGAAATACAATCGTTAATACTCGTGCGTATGGTACAACTGCTGAAGATGTTATTAAATATACAAACGCATATGTAGAAGGATTAAAAGCTGAACGAGAAGTAGTTTGCTGTGTGAAACACTTCCCTGGAGATGGAACTGAAGAACGTGACCAACACTTAATTTTAGGGGTGAATGAACTTTCAGTAGAAGAGTGGGAAAATTCTTTTGGTAAAGTATATCGTAACCATATTGAAAATGGTGTTGAAATGATTATGGCTGGCCATATTGCATTGCCTGAATACCAAAAAGCACTTCGTCCAGGCCTTGAAGATAAAGATGTAATGCCAGCAACACTTGCTGAAGAATTAATTCAAGACTTGCTAAAAGAAAAATTAGACTTCAACGGAATGGTCATCACAGATGCTAGCCACATGTTAGGGATGACAAGTGCGATGCGTCGTGAGGATTATGTTCCAGGAGCTATTGCTGCAGGATGTGACATGTTCTTATTCTTCAACAATATGGAAGAAGACTTTAACTTCATGTTAAAAGGCTATCACGATGGAGTCATTACTGAAGAACGTATGACTGATGCATTACGCCGTATTTTAGGATTGAAAGCAAAATTAAATCTCCCTGAAAAACAAGCAAATGGTACATTGTTGAAAGATAAGAAAGAGTTAGAAGTCATTGGTTGCGCTGAACACCTTGAATGGCAAAAAGAAGCAGCTGACCGTGGAATTACTCTGGTTAAAGATACACAACAAAACTTACCAATTAATCCTGTAGATCATAAACGTGTACGCTTGTATTACTTAGATGGCGAAAAAGGTGGAATCATGGCTAATGATGATTCAGTGTTAAACCGTTTCGTAGATGAATTAACAAGTCGTGGATATGAGGTAACCGTTAATGATGGAAATAGTCGTATCAAAGGTCGTACACTAGAGTATAGAGAGACAGTTGATTTAGCATTAGTAGTTGCGAATGTGATTGGATATGGTGCACAAAATAATTACCGTATCCAATGGAAGACAGCAATGTCGAATGAAGTTCCTTGGTATGTACATGAAGCACCAACAGTATTTGTGTCTACAAACTTTACAACTCATTTACATGATGCAACAATGGTTAAAACATTTATTAATGCTTACCACGGTAATGAGAATACAGTTAAAGCTGTAATTGATAAACTTGAAGGGAAATCTGAATTCAAAGGAACTCCTAATGAGTTAGTGTGGACAGAAAAATGGCAAGCTAAATTATAGAAAGAGGGATGATACATGTTATATCCAGTTTTAAATGCAAAGAGAAAACGTTATTCGTTAGATGGAATTTGGAACTTTAAGCAAGGTGAATACGTTCCAGGGGTGGATGCGCGCCTTTCTGCTGAAGACTTAATGGTGGTACCAAGTTCATTTAATGATGTAGCCGTGGAATCTGAAAAAAGATATTTTATTGGAGATAACTGGTATGAGCGTACTTTTGTGGTACCTTCTTTCGAATTAGATGAAGAATTAGTGCTTCGTTTTGGCTCTGTAACACATCAAGCAAGAGTTTATGTGAACGGTCAATTATTAGGAGAACATATCGGTGGTTTTACGCCATTTGAAGTTCGTATTCCTGAGGAATTGACTACTGGAAAAGAATTATTGATTAGTGTTTGTGCTAACAATATTTTAGATCATACTACTTTGCCAGTCGGTAACTACTCTGAAGAAGTATTGCCAGATGGTTCTGTGAAGAAGAAAGTTTCAGAAAACTTCGACTTCTTTAACTATGCTGGGATTCAACGTCCTGTTCAATTGTTAGTCCTTCCTAAAGCGCGTATCGAGGATATTGTAGTCACTTACAATGTTCATGAAAATGATGCGACTGTGAAGGTAGAAGTAGAGCACACTGCTAATGAAGGAAATGCAAAAGTAACACTTTTAGACGAAAATGGTGAAGTTGTAGCAAAAGGTGAGGCAGGAGCTGAACTAGAAATTGCCAATGTTCGTCGCTGGGAAGTATTAGATGCATATCTCTATACAGCAAAAGTAGAATTGTTTGCTGGAGAAGAATTAGTAGATGAATACCAAGAACTATTTGGAGTTCGTACCGTTCGTGTTGAAAATGGTCAATTCCTAGTAAACGACAAGCCTGTATACTTCAAAGGGTTTGGGAAACATGAAGATAGTTATGTCAATGGTCGTGGTTTTAACGAAGCTGTAAACTTGATGGACTTAAATTTAATGAAGAACATGGGGGCTAACTCATACCGAACAGCTCACTATCCATATTCAGAAGAGATGATGCGTTTGTCAGATCGTATGGGCTTCTTAGTCATTGATGAAGTTCCGGCTGTTGGTTTATTTGCAAACTTTACGGCTGCTTTAAGCATGAATAGAGGAGAATCTAAACCAATTAAGACATGGGAATTTTATCAAACCATGGAAAACCATAAAATTGCACTTAAGGAATTGGTTGATCGCGATAAGAACCACGCATGTGTAGTCTTATGGAGTGTAGCCAACGAGCCAGATGGTGCTGGAGAAGGTGCCGATAAATACTTCGAACCTTTAGTCAAATATGTGAAAGAGTTAGATCCGCAAAACCGTCCAACAACGGTAGTGAATATTATGATGGCGACTCCAGAACGTGATTTAATTTCGCCATTGATTGATGTGCTTTGCTTAAATCGTTATTACGGTTGGTATGTCAACCATGGAGATATTGAAGGGGCGCGCGAGGGTCTTCGTAAAGAGTTGCTTAAATGGCAAGAAATGTATCCAGAAAAACCAATCATTATGACCGAGTATGGTGCAGATACATTGCCTGGATATCATTCAAATTGGGATGTTCCGTATACTGAAGAGTATCAAGAACGATTCCATCAGATGAGTCATGAAGTATTTGATGAACTCAAAAACTTTGTTGGTGAACATGTTTGGAACTTTGCTGACTTTGAAACAAACAGTTATGTATTAATTCGTATTCAAGGAAACCACAAAGGATTATTCACAAGGGATAGAAATCCAAAATCAATCGTTAAATTGTTTAGAAACCGTTGGAACGCTATTCCAAACTATCATTACAAAAAATAGTGAGTACTTTTCGAATGCTATTCTAATGGTTGAGCTATAGTGTGAGAACTGTTAGAATAGGTTCGAAAAAGTGTCGAATGGGGAATAGAGATGAAAGAGAAAACAGTTTCTTTAGTGGAACAAACCGCAAATCGAATTATCGAATATTTTGAAAAGAATAATTTAAATGTTGGAGATAAGTTGCCAAATGAATATACATTGGCTCAAGACTTAGAAGTGGGACGTAGTACGTTACGTGAAGCAGTGAAAATGTTAGTTTCAAAAAATATATTAGAAGTTCGCCAGGGGTCAGGTACTTATATCACTAGTCTAACAGAGACTATCAAAGATCCTTTAGGTTTTGGTGAGATTGATAATCATATGAAATTAACTCAAGACTTATTTGAGGTTCGTTTCTTAATTGAGCCACAAATGGCAAGCCTTGCTGCACAGCATATTACGGATGAAGAAGTAGCTGTTTTAGAAAGACTTGAAAAGGCATTGGAAAAAGAAATTCATTCAGAAGGAGATATCCATTTTAGATTGGATATTCAATTTCATAGTGCGATTGCGGAAGCTAGTAGAAATGTAGCGATGCAACAACTGATTCCAATCATTATTCAATCGATTAAATTATATAATGATTTCTTTACGAGTGAGCAGAGCAAAGCGAACACCATTCGTGCTCATAGAGAGATTGTAAAAGCGATAAAAAAACGCGATGCAGTCGGAGCTAGAGACGCAATGTTACTACACTTAGCGGATAATCGTCGTACGTTATCTTATAACTAAGTCATCTGACGAAATCGACGCTTGAAAACAAAATATTGTCATTGACACTAAAAGTCATCTGATGTATCATAGAGATAACAGATGACTTTTATTTTTTTACTAGAAGGAGAAAAGCTTATGTCAAGTGTATTAGATCAATTAAAACAAAACTATATTTTTGCAGTTATACGCGGGAAATCATCAGATGACGCAATTGAAATTTCAAAGCACTCAGTATTGGGTGGTATTAAAAATATTGAAGTAACTTATACAACACCTGATGCTTCAAAAGCTATTTCAGAATTAAAAGCATTCTATGCGAATGAAACAGAAGTAGTGATTGGTGCTGGAACGATTATGACAGTAGAATTAGCTAAAGAGGCGATTGCTGCAGGAGCAGAATTTTTAGTAAGCCCTCATTATGATGCGCATATTCAAAAAGTCGCTCATGAAGCTCATATCGATTACTTCCCAGGATGTGCAACAACAACTGAAATCGTACAAGCGATGAATGGTGGAGCGAAAATTATTAAATTATTCCCTGGTGGAGTTTTAGGACCTTCATTTATTAAAGATATTCATGGTCCAATCCCAAGTGTGAATTTAATGCCTTCGGGTGGAGTTTCTCTTGCAAATATTAAAGAGTGGAAAGAAAAAGGTGCGGTTGCTGTCGGTGTCGGAAGTGCGCTTGGAGCAAAAGTGGAAACTGAAGGCTATGAAAGTGTAACACGCATTGCTAAAGAATTCGTCTCTGCGTTGGAGGACTAATCATGATATTTAATCGAAAAAATTTTTTACTACAAAGTAAAGTTGCGGAAGATTTGTACCGATTGGTTGAAAAACTTCCAATTGAAGATTTTCACTGTCACTTATCACCACAAGAAATTTATGAGGATAAACCATTTGAAAATGCTGTACAAGTATGGCTGGGTGGTGATCACTATAAATGGCGTTTAATGCGTGCAAATGGCGTGAGTGAACGTTTGATTACAGGAGATGCAACTCCTGAAGAAAAATTTGAAGCATGGGCCAAAACGTTGGCTAAAGCTTTTGGAAATCCTTTATATCATTGGAGCCATTTGGAACTAAAACAAGTTTTTGGCATTGATGAGTATGTCACTCCTGATAATTGGAAAATGATTTATGATCGTATGAATCAAACAATTGCAGAGGAAGAGTTGAGTCCAAGAAAATTGATTAAACGTGCAAATGTAGAATTTATTGGAACAACTGACCATCCTCTTGATTCGTTAGAATGGCATAAAAAGATTGCAGAAGATGCATCTTTTGACACAATTGTTGCACCAACATTCCGTCCGGACGAAGCCTTTGTCTCACATCCAAAATTTGCTAGCTTTGTGACTAGACTACAAGAAGTAACTAACGTAGAAGTTCGTTCGTTTGCTAGCTTTGTGGAAGCTTTAGAACAACGTATCGAATTCTTTGTAGCAAATGGATGTAAAGCAAGTGATATTAGTTTTGGAGAAATCTTGTATAAGAGAGCTTCAAAAGAAGAATTAGATGCAATTTTTGCTAAAGTGATTCGTGGAGAAGTACCTACTCTTGAAGAAATTCAACAATGGCAAACAGAAGTGTTTATTGCCTTATGTGGGTTATACAAGAAACACAATCTAGTGACACAAGTTCACTTTGGTGCAGTGCGAGATACAAATCGTAAGTACTTTGAAAAAATTGGTGTAGATGCTGGCTTTGACTCAACAGGAGATCAAACGCATCTAGCACTGGCTTTAAACCAATTATTAAATGCATTAGAAGAATCGAATCGTCTTCCAAAATGTATTTTCTATAACTTAAATCCATCGTACAACGATATCTTGGCCAATACATTAGCCAACTTCCAAGCAAACGAAGAAGGGATTAAAGGTCGTTTACAATTTGGTGCAGCTTGGTGGTTCTCTGATACTGAAAAAGGAATGAGAGAACAAATGTTAGTCTTAGCGAACCAAAGTTTATTATGGAATTTTGTAGGCATGCTGACTGATTCAAGAAGCTTCTTATCGTATCAAAGACATGATTACTTCCGTCGTATTTTAGTGTCACTTGTGACTGAATGGATTGAAAGTGGTCGAATCCCTTATGACGAAAAATTAATTACAGAGTTCTTAGAAGCAATTTGTTATAAAAACGCTAAAGAATTTTTTGAATTGAACTAAAGGAGGAATAAAAATGGAAATGACATTCCGTTGGTATGGACATGATGATCAGGTAACTCTCGAGAATATTAGACAAATTCCTGGTATGAAAGGAATTGTAACAGCAATTTATGATGTGCCAGTTGGGGAAGTATGGAGTCGTGAACGTATTCGTCAATTAAAACAAGACGTTGAAGCTTCAGGATTAAAATTGTCTGTCATTGAAAGTGTTCCAGTTCATGAAGATATTAAACTTGGAAAACCAACAAGAGATCATTTGATTGATAACTATATTCAAACTATCAAAAACTTAGGAGCTGAAGGTGTTAACATTGTATGTTATAACTTCATGCCAGTATTTGATTGGACACGAACTGATTTAGCATATGATCTTCCAGATGGGTCTAATGCATTAATCTTCGATGAAGAAGTGGCTAAGAAAATGGACCCTGTAAAAGGGGAATTATCTCTGCCAGGTTGGGATTCAAGTTATACAAAAGATGAAATGAAAGCTATCATGGATGAGTATTCTAAAGTAGACGAAGAAAAACTTTGGGAACATTTAGAGTACTTCATTAAACGTGTCATTCCAGCAGCAGAAGAAGCTGGTGTGAAAATGGCAATCCATCCAGATGATCCACCTTATAGCATCTTTGGATTACCTCGTATTATTACTTGCAAAGAAAATCTTGTAAGATTTGTGGAATTATATGATAGCCCAAATAATGGGGTAACTGTTTGTGTTGGGTCATATGCTTCTGATCCAAACAACGATGCTGTTGAAATGTTAAAAGAAATGTTGAAACGTAATCGTGTAAACTTTATGCATGCTCGTAACATTCGTTTAACAGGAAAAGGTAAATCATTTGAAGAATCAGCACACCCAACAGAATACGGTTCAATTGATATGTATGAAGTGGTAAAAGCTCTTCACGATGCAAACTGGGAAGGACCAATCCGTCCAGACCATGGCCGTATGATTTGGGGAGAAACAGGTCGTCCAGGATATGGATTATTTGACCGTGCTCTAGGAGCTACTTACCTTCATGGATTAGCTGAAGCAGTAGCAAAAAATGCAAAATAATAGGAGAAAACCCATGACACAATTTTTTGATTTTACAAATAAAGTCGTAGTAATTACAGGTGCCGGCGGAGTGATTTGCGGAGAACTCGCAAAGAACTTTGGTAAACAAGGCGCAAAGGTAGCTTTACTAGACTTAAATGAAGAAGCTGCACAAAAATTTGCAGATGAAATTATTGCTGAAGGCGGTATCGCAAAAGCTTATAAAACGAACGTACTTGAAAAAGATTCATTAGAAGCTGTTCGCGAAGCCGTGAATAATGATCTTGGTACAGTAGATGTATTAGTAAACGGTGCTGGAGGAAATAACCCTCGTGCGACAACAGATAATGAATTTCATGAAGTAGGATTAAGTGCGGAGACAAAAACATTCTTTGACTTAGATAAAGCGGGAATTGAATTTGTATTCAACTTAAACTATTTAGGTACATTATTACCAACACAAGTCTTTGCACAAGATATGGTTGGAAAAGAAGGAGCGAACATTATCAATATTTCTAGTATGAATGCTTTCACTCCTTTAACAAAAATTCCAGCATACTCAGGGGCGAAAGCAGCCATTAGTAACTTTACTCAATGGTTAGCGGTTCACTTCTCTAAAGTGGGAATTCGTTGTAATGCAATTGCACCAGGATTCTTAGTGACAGCTCAAAATGAGCGATTACTATTTGATGAACATGGTAATCCAACTCCACGTGCGGATAAAATTTTACGTAATACACCAATGGGACGCTTTGGTGAATCAGATGAATTAGTAGGGGGAGTATTCTTCTTAGCTGATTCAACTCTTTCAAGTTTTGTAAATGGCGTTGTTTTACCAATAGATGGTGGTTTTGCAGCTTATTCTGGAGTATAATTTAAGAACATAAGAAGAATCGGAGTGAAAGCTTCGATTCTTTATCTATCATTGAAAAATTGGAGAAGAGATACAGAGATGAAAGTTATAACTCTAGGTGAAATTTTGTTAAGATTATCGACTACAGATGATGTACGATTAAAGAGCGCAAAAGAGTTTAGAGTCTGCTATGGTGGAGCTGAAGCAAATGTAGGGATTTCCTTAGCGCACTTTGGCCATGACGTTTCTGTTGCAACGGTTCTACCGCAAGATAATCCTTTAAACGATGCTGTAAGTTCAAGATTACGGATGAATGGAATCAATACGAATTTAGTAGCGACAGAATATGGAAGATTAGGAACATACTTTTTAGAACAGGGGAATGCAGGACGTGCTACTCGTGTTACATATGATCGATTATATTCTAGTATTTCAGTGCTAGAAAACCTATGCTGGGATTTGGATGAAATCTTCAAAGGTGTAGATTTATTGCATATCTCGGGTATTTTGCCAGCACTTTCGAAAAAATGGCAAGAATGGACGGTTGAAGTCGTTCGTAAAGCGAAAGAATACGGATGTCGTGTTAGCTTTGATATGAACTATCGTAGTAAGTTATGGAGTTATGAGGAAGCGTATCCTTGTTTCCAACAAATCTTTCCATATGTAGATATTCTTTCAGCGGGTAGATTAGATGCGATTTATTTCTTG
>CALHVK010000033.1 GCA_938039195.1 uncultured Carnobacteriaceae bacterium | reverse complement strand
ATTGATGATAAAACCTTTATTCAGCTTAATAGTAAGGGTGAAGTGGATGAGTACGATGTCAATGGAAATGGAGATAAGACAGAACGTCTTGTAGGCGCTCGTTCCAATACCATTGTTACAGTACCAACGCATATTCGTTCTGAAAAATTAATCAAAAAAGATACAGATACGGTCTGGAATAAAACGCTTCAATTGATGGACTATGAAGAAAACTTCAAGTACCGTCTCCGTACGGTGAATAATACGAACGAAACCTTCCGCCACTTTGTTATTTATGACAAATTGCCAGTGAAGGGCGATATTCATGGTTTTGCCAATATCGTTACTGGACCAGTCGTTGCGCCAGACGGATTTAAAGTCTATTACAATACTGGTTCCGATTTACCAGATAATCCAGCAGAAGGCGTGAATGCAGACGGATGGGTTGAAAATGTTGATGACTATAGCAAAGTAACTGCGCTGAAAATTGTGATGGTCAATCCAGAAGTCATCGAACCAGGAGAAGATATCAACTTCGATGTTCCGATGAAATCGCCATCTTATGAAGAGAGCGGAGAGTTAAACGGAAAGATTTCTTCAAACACATATTACGTAAACCGTGATGCTGCAGATTTAGCAAACTTTGGGGTATCGAATACGGTTCAAAACCAATTGCCTCAGTACTTCCTTGTTCGAAAAGAATGGAAAGATCGCAGTTCAGAAGTCACAAGTATTACGATGGAATTGTATCGTGAGTCTGAACCTGATAAAGTCGTTGCTACGATCGAGTTAAACGAAGAAAACGGCTGGAAAGGTACATTGAAGAAGACGAGCGAAGACACGATTATCGATCCAAATATTAAGGATTGGAAAGTTCGTGAGAAATTACCAGAAAATTACGGTGATGACTACGAAGGGTCTCAAGAAAAATCGACGCAAGGATTCTATGTATTAAACAAACGTGCGGAAACGCAGCATACTGTAGAAAAAACTTGGAATGATAGCGAAGATAAATTAGGTCTTCGTGCTCCAATTACGGTTCAATTGAAACAAAATGGAGTGGCTTACGGTACTCCAGTGACATTGAATGCAGCCAATGGTTGGAAATATACCTTTACAGGATTACCAAAATCACTCAATGGTAAAGCGTATGAATATACAGTGGATGAAATTTCCGTGCCTGCTGGATATTACAATGAAGTGAAGACGGAAGATGGCAAAACGACAATTACAAACCATCTAGTGGATCCAGTGAAAGTAGACCTTATTTTCAATAAGAAATTAGAAGGGCGTTCTATTGTTGAGGGAGAATTCACCTTCAACTTGTTGAATGAAAATGGGGAAGTCTTAGCGACAACAACAGCCCAAGCAGATGGCACGATTACATTTAAAGATGTGACATTTGAAAAAGCAGGAACGTATAAGTATAAAGTCGTGGAAGTGAAGGGAACGGATGAAACGATTCAATACGATTCAACCGAAAAAGAAGTGACGATTACGGTTACTCAAGACGGAAATGCTTACGTTGCCTCTGTAACGTATCCTGAAGATAAAGCCTTCAATAATACGTATACACCGCCAACGACAACAACTGAAGAACCACCTGTCACAACAGAGGTACCTCCAACACCAAAACAACCGGGGTTACCAAATACAGGTACAGAAAGTGGAGTTGTAGCAATTGTCGTAGCGTTAATGAGTACAGTTGCAGGACTCGTCGTTTTGACAAAGAAAAAAGAAATGAATGCTTAATGCAATGAAGAAAAGTCTAGGTTATGGACCTAGGCTTTTTCTTTTGTCTAAAAAGAGAGTTTAAACCACTTGATTTTAAAAGGAACAATTGATACAATGTAAAACGTAATTATTTCGATTTAGAAAGAAGAGAAGAAAATGGCAAAGAAATCTAAAATAGCAAAGTATCACAAACAGCAAGCGCTCATCGAACGTTACGCTGAAAAACGCTATGCATTAAAGCAAGCTGGCGACATTGAAGGGCTAAGAAAACTCCCTAAAGATTCCAACCCGAACCGTCTCAACCGTAGAGATGAAATCGATGGTCGCCCAAGAGGAGTGATGCGTAAATTTGGAATGTCTCGTATTAAGTTTAGAGAATTAGCGCATCAAGGATTGATTCCAGGCGTTCAAAAAGCAAGCTGGTAGAAGAGGAGGTACTGTCAATGAAACAAGATTTAGCAACGGCCTATCGTCAAATGAAGAGCCCAAACATCAAAACAAGAAAGAGAGCGTTAAAGCTCATCCACGAAGCAAAACGCGCAAAGAAAAAATAACAGGAAAAACTGGACTCACGCTGTGGGTCTTTTTTCTACTGAACGCTCGAACCGGTGCAACGTTACGGCTATTATAATTTAATCCGAAGGATTCTCCGAAATCTCATTTAATCTAGTGTCTTTGAACGCGTTTTGGATTCATGTTAGAATAGAACAGTAAACTATCCAAGGAGTTAATCAAATGAGTACAAAAACATGTAGCCAAACACGTGCGATTCAAGCGCGTAGAATTTTCCCATTCGATGTGAATATGCATAACACGCTATTCGGAGGGAATTTAACACGAATTATTGATGACTGTGCGTCAATTACTGTATCCCGTCATTGTCGTCGTCTTGCGGTAACTGCATCGGTGGACGCGATGAATTATTTAAAACCACTTCCATTAGGACATTCTGTCTGCGTAGAGACGTATATCTCAGGGACAGGGAAGAAGAGTGTGGAAGTCTTCTGTAAAGTGGTCGGAGAAGATGTCTTGAACGGAGAGCGCTATTTAGCGGCGACAAGCTTTTGGACATTTGTGGCACTTCCTCGTGAAGGCGAAACGGATTTTACAGTGGATGCCATCGTTCCAGAAACCGATGAAGAGAAATTCATCTGCAGCGGCTACGAAGAACGTCGTAAGGCCCGCTTGGAGCAACTTGGTCGACAAGAAGCCTTGATGGAACATATCACGGTTGTGAAGCCTTGGAATTTAGAAGAGAATGAATCTTAAACAAAATCTAAGAAAGTTGCTAAGGAACTTTTAGCAATCTCTGTTATAATGCATGTAACAACAAAAAAAGGAGTACATCGTGGACACTCAAAAAGCAATAGAACTCAATCGTAAAATCATTCGTATCGTAACGATTATCGGGATTATTTTAACGATTATTTTAGGATGGCTCGTGGCCAAGAATGATTATTTCGCTATAGACGGACCGTTCCGTCAGAGCATTGCCCACTCCGGATGGGTAGGGATTTTGATTTTCATCCTGATTCAAATTACGCAAGTGGTTTACCCGATTATTCCGGGAGGCTTAACCTGTGTCATCGGGCATATCGTATTCGGGCCTCTTTACGGCTGGATTTATAATTTTGTGGGAATCATGATTGGTTCTTGTATAAACTTCTGGTTAGCGCGTCGCTACGGGGAGACGTTGGCGAAGGCGTTCGTGGATGATGATACGTACAATAAATACATCGGTTATTTGGACAAAGGAAAGCATTTTGAACGCATCTTCTTTTGGGCAATGGTCCTTCCTGGATTCCCAGATGATTTCCTATGTATGGTCGCAGGACTGAGTCATATGACCTTTAAGAAATTCGTGGCCATTTGTTTAATCGCAAAACCAGTTACATTATATGTTTATACACTGATTGCAGCAGAAGGAGTAGAAGCCTTCTTCAGATTTATTAATTAAGAAAGCAGTATAGAAATGAAAAAAATCATGATTGCACTCGTGCGTGGATATCAAAAGTGGATTTCTCCATTATTCCCGCCTTCGTGTATTTATAGACCAACTTGCTCGAGCTATATGATTCAGGCAGTTGAAAAACATGGTGCGCTAAAAGGCGTGTTGATGGGATGCGGACGCATTTGCAGATGCCATCCATTTATAAGAGGTGGCCAAGATCCCGTTCCAGACTATTTCACATTGAGACGGAACAAGGATTACCGTAAGAAAATTATAGATGCAAGTAAACAAGACACAGCTGACTAGAAATAGTCGGCTTTTTTGTCTCTGAAGTTTTTGTTATACTATACCTGACGACGATAAAAAGGGGTTTACAACGATGATGTTTAAACGGATGGGAAAAGGTTTAGCTGCATTCCTTGTAGTAGTGGCTGTTGTATTTGTTTGTTTTAAAGCTATGAGATATACAGAACAAATGAAGATGAGTTCTATTGTAAATAGTGAAGAAGCTAGGAAAGTATACGAGAAAGATTTAAAGTATATTGATAAAGATGCTTTTACACCAGACGGAGTGATTCAATCATATGAAATTTCATCCTTTGAAAAGAATCCGATGGGTGGGATTATTGTGTATTTGTTTGTAAATGATCATAAAGAGTATACAGTATCTGTATTTTTACATAAACAAGACTTTGATGGAAAATTAGTTTCTGGTGGAGGAGGTTGGTCTCCTCAGTTAGAGCAATTAATAAAAGAAAAGAATCAATAAATGATATAGAAAAAGCGGAAGAGAATAGTATTCTCTTCCGCGTATTTTTTTAACAGATATACTGTTTTACGTTTAGAAGCCAATCAAGTAAAGGATTGTTGCGACAATCGTGCTAGATAAACCAACGATGGCTTCATAAGGGATTAATTTCATACGATCTTCAATCGCCATGAAGACAGAACCGCCTGTTGCATGGAAGAATGAACCATGTGGAAGTGAGTCGAGCACAGTTGCCCCTGCGTGAATCATCGCTGCTGCTGACACGGCTGGAACGCCCGCTGCTGTCAATGGACCTGAGAAGGTTTGAGACGCAATGGTTGAACCGGCAGTTGTTGAAGCTGTCGCAGCCCCCATTAAAATACCAGAAAGTGGAGCTAAGACGAAGGCTGGCATGTTCATTGCTTCAAGAAGAGCGATCATATCGACTTGCAATGCAGAAGCTTTGATAATTCCAGCAATGGTACCAGTACCGATTAAAAGAATCGATACACCGATAACTTTGCTAAGACCGAATTCAGTGAATTCAACCGTGTTTTTCGCATGCCCAGTTACAAGAATCGTCACTAAACCACCAAGAGGAAGTGCGATTAATGGATCCACGCTAATGCCAGCAATCGAGCGAAGTGCAAGAAGGGCGATTACAACGATTGGTCCAAGCATGGCTTTCAAGAAGGAGAGAGACACGCCACTTGTTCCAGATTCGTCTACGCCGTCAAATTCATGCCCGCCGCCTTTTTTAGCAAGGAGTCCAGCAAGAATGATTGCCACGAATAATGCGACAAAGGCAGGAATTAAGTTTTTCACCATCAACGCTGTAAGGTCGATTCCGAATGCTTCGGATGCGGCAATCGTATTCGGGTTTGGTGAAATAATGTTTCCGGCTTTACCTCCACCAATCATCGCTAATAAAATCCCTGCTTTAGAAAGGTTTGCTTTTTTCGCAATGGCGATGGCAATTGGAGCTACTGTGATAACGGCAATATCGATGAAGACCCCAACGGCACAAATAATCATTGTCGCAATCGCAATCGCTGCAATCGCACGTTTTTGACCGAGTTTCTTAACAATCGTATCAGCAATCGTTTCAGCCGACCCCGTCTTAATTAACGCCCCAGCTAAAATCCCACTCGTCATGATACGAAGGACAGGAGACATCATGCTTTGTGCGCCAGTAACCATGGCTTTTACAGTATCCGTAAGCCCACCACCGCCAATTAATCCTCCGATAAGAGCACCGAAGATTAAACTGTAGGCTGGATGAACTTTTTTAACAATTAAAATAATGGCCAGTACGAGCCCAATTAAGGCTCCTAATGTTGAAAAGGTTGGTGCTGTCATTTTGGTTTCCTCCTATTGAATTGATTGAATTAAACGAAATACTTGTTCAACGCTACGAATCATGTTTTCGCGCGCCGTTTCTTTTTCCATTGCTTCTTGAACGGTAATGACTCTTCGTAAGATAGGGAAGAAGGCATCGATTCCGTTCTCGTTACATACACCCGCGTCTGGTGTGAGGCAGCCTGCAAAGGCGAGTACTTTCTTGCCGTGTTTTTTCGCAAGATGAGCAACGCCGATTGGAGCTTTACCCTGAGCAGTTTGACTATCTAAGCGACCTTCGCCTGTGATGACAAAGTCGGCATCCTTCATCACTTCTTCAAGCCCTGTTTCTTCAAGGACAATCTTGATGCCGCTCTCTAGAACTGCATTTGTATAAGTGAGAAACGCAAATCCCATTCCTCCGGCTGCACCCGTACCTGGGTAGAGGCGGTCAGCATGGTCAAAAGTTTCTTTTGATAGTTCTGCATAGTGGAGAAGTGCCTCGTCGAGTTCTTCTACCATTTCAGGAGTGGCCCCTTTTTGTGGACCGTAAATCGCACTTGACCCCATTGGACCACAGAGCGGATTTGTTACGTCACAAGCCACGCGGAAGGTACAGTCTTTCAACTCTGCTAGAACATTGTCAGTCTTAATGCGAGCAATCGATTGAAGACCCGCGCCTCCATACCCAACAGGAGCACCTTCTTTATCTAGAAATTCATATCCGAGAGCTTGTAACATCCCGATACCACCATCGTTTGTGGCACTGCCGCCAATTCCCACGATAAAATGACGACAACCATTATCGATGGCATCTTTAATTAATTCGCCGACACCGTAAGTGGTCGTATGCATTGGATTGCGCTTGTCATCAGGAACCAGCGTAATCCCAGCAGCTGCAGACATTTCGATAATCGCCGTTTTTGGACGTGTTCCGTCCGCTTTTAAGATTCCGTACTCGGCAGTTACAGGTTCTCCAAGAGGCCCTGTCACAGTAACGCTCACGAGCTCGCCGCCCATACCGATGGCTAATGCTTCAACGGTCCCTTCACCACCGTCCGCAAGTGGGCGAACAACTACATCGGCATTGGGGTATACGACCTGAACGCCTTTCTTGATGGCCTGACCCGCTTCCAGTGAAGATAAGCTACCTTTTAATGAATCGATAGCAACGACTACTTTCATTTTCATCCCTCCTTAATATTGTAAAACCATTATATCAAGCGCTTACAATTAAAAATATTGAGAAAAATAGGAATTTTTATGAATTTGAAAAAGCTAAAACAGAAGAGCGCTTGTTTTAATCTATTAGAGTTAAAATTTGGGGTGATTTTTTCGAATATTACAACGCTGTAATACATAAGAAAAGAATGAATCGCATAGGGGTGGGAATATGGAAAATTGCTCGAACAGAAACCGAATATGAGATTAAAAAATCCTTCCTATTTTGTAATAAAAGATTAATCAGTTTACCATTGTTTTTCCCCTCAATTTTCGGTAACATTAGTAAGCAGATTTGAGAGAAATTAGGAGATATACATAATGAAAAGTCCTCGTACATGGGTGAAGAAAATCGTCTGTGCACTCAGCATTTTCGCTGTAGGAGCCACAACGGTAACACCAGCAATTTATGCGCAAGATGACGCAAAAGCAAAAGAGGAAGCAGCTGCGATTGAAGATGTAAAAAGCTACATTGCAATCGAGCAAACGAGCGGAAAAATTTTGATGCAAAACAATCAAGATGAAGTTCGCGGGATTGCTTCCATGAGTAAAATGATTACACAATATTTAATTTTAGAAGCGATAAAAAATGGAGAAGTAACATGGGAAACACAAATTCCAGTAAGTGACCGCGTTCATCAACTGAGTGCGAACTATAGCTTATCGAACGTGCCACTTCTACCAAGTGAAAAATACACAATTAAAGAATTGTTCGACGCGATTTCCATCTATTCAGCCAACGCCGCAACATTAGCAGTGGCCGAGTATATCGGTGGTTCTGAAGCGAAATGGATTGAACGAATGAAAGCCAAACTCGATGAGTGGGGCATTAAAGACGCAACAATCATCAACGTAACGGGTCTACCTAATAAATACGGTGGAGCTGATAAGAATCCGTCCTATGGCGATGAAGATGAAAATAGCATGTCAGCTCGTTCGGTGGCGATTATCGCAAAGAACTTGGTGAATGATTTCCCTGAGATTTTAAAAGTATCATCGATTCCAACACAAACCTTTAGACCAAATGGTTCAGGAACAACGAAGATGGACAACTTTAACTACCTTCTTCCAGGACTGCTCTTCGAATACGAAGGGGTTACAGGGTTGAAGACTGGAACGAGTGATGCAAGTGGGGCATCTATCACTACGACTGCCACACGCAATGGCTTCTCGGTCATTGTCGTATCGATGGGTTCTAAAGAGCCGTTAAATCGTTTCAAAGTTACGAGACATATTTTAGATGAGCTTTTCAAAAAATATGAAGGCTTAATCGTGGGCGCGCCAGGAAAATCTGTGCAAAACTTAGCGCCAATCCAATTGGAAGGTGGATCGGAAGAAACGCTTGGCGTGGATTACGGAAAAACCTTTATTGCGGCCGTACCAAAAGGAACAGCACTCAGCCAAATTAAAATTGGCTTCACTCCATTAGAAGAGTTGAAGACCGAAGATGGGAAAGTGAAAGCGCCGATTAAGGCTGGACAAACCGTGGGAACATTAACCTTTGAAATGCCAGGAGAGAATCTTGGGTATGTCGATGGCAAAGACCACGGGACAGTGGAAGCCTTAGCCGCTTTTGATGTGGAAACATCCAGCGTTGTGACAGAAAGCATGCGTGGAGCGAAAGGATTTTTCGAACAAATGATTCATAAAGTTCAAGACTTCTTTGGTGGTATTTGGAACAACATCCAAAATCTCTTTGCGCCTGCAGCTACTGAATAGGAATTTTTGCTAAAAGGCTTGCACTTTTCACTAGAGACGTGTACAATTTTAGACAAATGATACAGTATGAATAGTACCTGCGATCCTTTTGTAGAGAGCTAGTGGTTGGTGAAAACTAGTAAAGAGAGACCAGCGAATCCACATACGGTGCGAGAGCGAAAACATTGATTAAGCTATCCGGAGAAAACCGTTATCCCACAAATGAGCGCAATGGAAACATTGAAACCGGGTGGTACCGCGAAGAAAATTACTCTACTTCGTCCCTTAGACAATTGTCTGGGACGGAGTATTTTTTTATACAGAAAACACAAAATGGAGGGAAAATAATGTTAGATATCAAACGCATTCGTGAAAATTTTGAAGAAGTGGCTACAGCGCTAGGAAACCGTGGAGTGGACCGCGCAACAGTAGAAGAGTTACGTGACTTAGATGAAGAACGTCGCGCACTCATCACAAAAACAGAACAATTAAAACAATACCGCAATACGGTGACAGAGGAAATCTCTCTTCTAAAACGCAACAAGGAAGACGCAACAGAGAAAATCGCTGAAATGAAACAAGTCGGCGAAGACATCAAAGCAACAGACGCTCATTTAGCCGAAGTGGAAGAAAAAGTAGAATACATCGCATCTCGCTTACCAAACACAGCTGCAGAAGGTGTTCCGGTAGGGGCAGATGAAACAGAAAACGTAGAAGTTCGCCGCGAAGGAACTCCTCGCGTATTCGACTTTGAACCAAAACCTCACTGGGAAGTGGCAGAAGCTCTAGATATCTTAGACTTCGAACGCGGAGCTAAAGTATCAGGAAGCCGTTTCTTATACTATAAAGGCCTTGGAGCTCGCCTAGAACGTGCCATCTACAACTACATGCTTGATTTACATGTTGAAAAACATGCCTACACCGAAATGATCACACCATACATGGTTAACGAACAATCAATGTACGGTACAGGTCAATTCCCTAAATTCAAAGAAGATGTGTTCCAATTAACAGACGAACGCAACTTAACATTAATCCCAACAGCAGAAGTGCCATTAACAAACTACTACGCAAACGAAATCTTAGACGAAGCGCAATTACCAATCTACTTCACAGCGCTTAGCCCATCATTCCGTTCTGAAGCGGGTAGTGCGGGCCGCGACACTCGTGGATTAATCCGTCTTCACCAATTTAACAAAGTAGAAATGGTGAAATTCGCAAAACCTGAAGATTCATTCGATGAATTAGAAAAAATGACAGATAACGCAGAAGATGTATTACGCGGATTAGGCTTACCATTCCGTACAATCGTGTTATGTACTGGCGACATGGGATTCTCAGCAGCGAAGACTTATGACGTTGAAGTGTGGATTCCAGCGCAAGATACTTACCGTGAAATTAGTTCTTGCTCAAACTGTGTGGACTTCCAAGCGCGTCGTGCGAAAATTCGTTTCCGTCGTGAAGACAGCGGCAAGATTGAATTGGTGCACACATTAAATGGTTCAGGATTGGCAGTAGGACGTACTGTGGCAGCTATCCTAGAGAACTATCAAAACGAAGACGGTAGCGTGACAATCCCTGAAGTGCTTGTACCATACATGGGTGGCGTTACAAAAATCGGATAGTAGGAATCCAAGGGATACTCTATGTAGTAGCTCACAATAAATCATTAACAGTTAAAAAGCCTCTATATTGAAGAGCAGTTCCACAACCTTCGAATCCTTTCGGATGTTTGTATAGTGGTAATTGTAAGGATACCGTCAGGAGTCAAATGTCTCCTGACTACCAAGCTTCAAACTGACTCTACGGGTTACACCCTAGAGTCAGTAATTCACATTGGTTATGATTCCCTTACGATTACCACTATACATCCGAAGGATTCCTTGTTGTGGAAAGTCTTTTCGCATAGAGGCTTTTTTGTTATGTTTCATTCGTTGTACGAAGCAGTATCCCTTGGCTTTCTATCATCTTAGACATCCAGTATGGGCAAGAACTTCAAAGTTTGTCCGCTGGGAAAGGGAGACGAGGTAGTATGTGTAGTGTCCTAGACATCTTCATAGTAAAGGCTATAAGGGCACCGGGTTGAGCCAAGGTCTCAACTCCTGCCGAACTTCAAAGAGGGGCATTGCGGATAAACCGCAGTGCCCCTCTAATTCATTTCGGTTGCAAATCCTTATAGCTTTTACTATAGAGTCTGGAAAGCCCTCCGCTTATTTTATTCTACTCGGGCTCATCTTTTTATTGGAACAAATCCTTTATTTTTGTGAAGCCATAGCGGGCAAGCACTTCAAAGTTTGTCCGCTGGGAAAGGCTAGGATGGAGGAGAAAATGCCAAGCACTCTCTGACTCCTTTCCCTTTCCCCGCCCTCCAGAAATACGCTTCACACAGACCGGGCTCACCAATCCATTCAGAACCCACTCAACATTGTTGAATGCACAGGTTCTACGCCATCTGAATGTGCTCTAATAAAAACACGAAAGCTCCTCGGAGACTATAGTAGTGAGAATAGCGAGTGCAACCGAAGAGAATTACGGACTCTGGAAATTTATTTTCTAGAGTCCGTTTGAAATTCGGTAGGAATTGAGACTTCGGCTCAATCCGGTGCAGCTGTTCTCACTACTATGTAGGCCTCCGAAGGAGCTAGTAGTGTTTTTATTTTATTTAGCAATTGTAACATTCAACGTGCGTAAGAAGCGGTCCATTAAACTGTTGTTGGTTTTGTGCTCCTCCTGAATGGCTTTGGCGAGCGCGACTTGGTCTGTGATGATTCCGTTTACCGGGCTGTCTACGTATTTCTCGAGGGCTTCATCCGTATTAATGGTCCAGACAAACACCTCATGTCCTGTCTCCTGCGCATGCAGTACCGCCAGTTCTTGGTAAGAAAAATCTTCCACCACGTAGAAATCCACCTTCGCGTCTCCAAAACCGCCAAATTGGATTGGGATTACGAAACCAGTCGTGATTTCGGGAGCTTTTTCCTCGAGTTCTTCCATGACTTTCAAATCAAGTGACATCACTTTGTTTGAGTTGTCGATGGCGAGTTCTTTGTATTTTGCGATGAAAAGATCTACGTAGTTGGCAGGCTCACCGCCATGTGGCTTGAGCTCTATGACGAGAGGCATACCGATTTCTTTAGCCGCTTTGAAAAACTCTTCAAAAGTAGGGATATGACTCGTAAATCCGTCTTGTTCGATGGGGAGGCCACGAACTTCGTCTAGAGTCATGTCTTGAACGCGTTTGTTTAGACCTGCCAATCGTTTCAAGTTATAGTCGTGCATCACGACGAATTGATGGTCTTTCGTGAGGAGAATATCCATCTCTACCATGTTGGCGCCGGCTTCTTTAGCCGCTTTTAATCCTTCAATCGAGTTCTCAACGGCTTCACTCACATAGCCACGGTGACCGATGATGATAGGGTCATTGGCCGATTCAGTCCTGTAAGTGGTGAGCGTCGTGAGAACCCCGCTTCCTGTTACAAAGAGTAGGGCGAAGGCCGTCACGATTTTACGCTTATGTTTAATTTCTTCATGGTGATGGTATACTTCCAGAGAAGCTAATTTATGGTCATGAATGATTTTCGTCATAAAGATAAATGTAGCAATTTTTGTATAAAGGATAATGAAGCCTTGTAGCAACTTGGCAATGGCTAATACACTACTTAGAAGAAGGGTATTGCTTCCGTCTGGATCTATGAATTCAACGAGGGCGACACTTCCAAGTGAGATGAAAATAACGAGAATCGCTAGGACACCTTCGACGACTGCCGAAATAAAGAGCAACCGAACAGTATTCTTCTTCGTCAACTTCCAGCTCGTGACAATATTTTTTGTAAAGGGCTGGTCGGTAAGAATCTGAAGTGGAATTGCCAGGGCGCTTCTTGCGTGAAGATAGAGCAGCACAGCGGTAAGTCCAAAGTAGAAGAACATTCCGCTACTCGTCTTAGTGATTTCGCCCGTAATAAATTCGGGAATGGTAATGTTTTTAGAAATAAATGTCAGCTCACCAATATTAATAATCGGCAAGAGCGTTAAAAAGTACAGCCAGAACGTAATAAAGTGACCGTTTAGTAATTGCTTGAGTTCACTAAAGGCATTTTGAATACTACTGCGCCATGAAAAATGAATGCCGCGAATCGTTCCGTAAATCATGAAGATGAGTATCGAGAACTCCATGAAAATAAGAAACGCGAATGCCAATAAATAGAGAATCAGTAGTGGAATGGATCCTGGACTCAGTAGTACCGTCTTGAAATTGGCGAAGTTCAAATTGGATTGCCCGGTCATAAAGAGCATTCCGCGAAAAATAAGTGTTAAAAAACCGAATCCAAATACAGATATAAAAAATTGTAAAAAGATGGAATTGCGTAAATACATCCAGCTGTTTTGCATTAAATTGCCTAATGTAAAGCGGATGGTTTTCCATACGGGAATTTTTTGATTCATAAAGCCTCCGACGTTTATAAAAATTCGTTAGATTCACCTTAGCACGAACGAAAAAGAAGAGCAAGTCGATGCAAATAGTATTGAAAAGTTATGTAATAGAACTTATAATGATGAAAGTAGTCAAATAATAGAAAAGCTTTTCAGGAGGGAATCATGAAAAAAAGACTGTTAACATTATTCTGTTTAGTAGCAACTGTGTTACTTGCTGCTTGTGGCGTAAAAAAAGTAGACGCTGGTGACTCCATCAAAACAACTTTTACAGGATTAGATACAAAAGGGGAACTTGTATATCAAGTAAATACTCAAGAATTAGTAAAAGAGTTCTTATTAGCGAACCCTAAAGCAGATGCGAAAACAGAAGCAGAAGTTCGTACTGCTGCAACAAAAGTGAAAGTAACACCAAGTAAGACAGAGGGGTTATCAAACGACGAAGAAATTACCTTCACGTTTTCTGCAGATAAAGATGCTGAAAAATACTTTAATCTTCCAAAAGAAACAAAAGTGAAAGTCAGCGGGTTAAAAGAAGCGAAAAAATTAACGGCTGAAGAATTAGCAAAAATCACTTCACTAGAAGTGGAAGGCTTTAACAAAGGTGGTCGTGCAGAAGTTCATGTGACAGATTCTAAATTGTCATTCTTACGTTTCAAAGTTGAAAACAATGGCAAATTAGAAAATGGAAAAGATGCCAAAATCGTGTTAGACGGTAATTTTGCTAACCTATTAGAAGACAGAGGTTATGTGTTAGAAGGCGACGGAAGCTTCACACTTCCTGTTAAAGGATTGAAGACAGTTGCTGAAAAACTTGATGACGCTAAGAACAAAGACGAAATTATTGCAAAACTAAAAGAAGAAGTGAATAAGAAATTTAGCGGAAATGATAAGATAACATTTGATAAAACTTATTATCGTGGTCTAGCGAATAATGTTGATAATTCATATTCGTATGGGGATGATATTGTTCGTGGTAATGGGAACTTAGTAATGACGCTTCAAGTGGAAAGTAGCTTCGGATTCAAAAACGTGTATGCGGTTGGATTTACAAACCTTATAACAAATGAAGAAGGCAAGATGGAACTTAAAGACGCACGTGTTATTTCAACAACGTTTGCGGACTTTGCTACAGCAACTCAAAAATTAGAAGCAATCGGTTATACAGAAGTGAAATAATTCAAATAGAAATTGCTTGGAGAACCTTCTCCAAGCAATTTTTTTATGCGCGGAACCCCATTGCCCGAAATTCACTTATAAGTGAATTTCGGGAATTTTATATGAGAACATCTTTCTTCATTATAAATCCCGTCATTATGCCGTTTCTGAATCGTTTAAGAGTATGAAGGGAGAGGGCGCTCTATTTGGATATTTTACAAAAATGCGGTAGTGGCGCGGTTTCTAGCATTGAATTTTTTTGCAAAAAAATTCAATTTTCTTACAAGCACAAAAACTCCCCTGCAGTACCGCAGGGGAGTTTGCTTTATAGTTTGTTTAGTTCATTTACAAGATCGATCATGCTTAAATCTTGAGAACAGATAACTGTCTTTCCTTTAATTTTTGGAAGAGCGAAGTTACTTAAAATAACCTTGTATTCGGTCTTCTCAAGTAAGTCTAATGAGATTTCTAGGTCGTCATACGTATGATACTCGAAACGGTTGGCCGCATTTTGTTCTAAATAAGAAGCCAAGAATTTTGGATAATACTCATCGAAGTCGTTTAAGATAAGGACTTTGATTTTCTCTTGTTTCGCTTGCAGTTGAGAAACGAGCCCTTCCCAGTGCGTATAGAACGTGTAAATTAAATGCGAAATATTCCGTTGACGTTTGACGTTTTTAATCTGGTGTTGATACTGTTTTAAAAGGACTGCAACGTCATTGTAAAGCTCAGGCGAGAGTGACTTGAAGAATTTCATGAGCGGAATCTTCTTATCGAATAAGATAAAGTCTGAGTGCACTTCAATTCGTTCTAATTGAGAAGTATTGTGTAAGTGCCACAATAGTAAATCATAGTTCTCGCATTTCAAGTCGTAGCGTTGTTCTAAACTTTGAATATTCGTCACTAATGTATCGAAAGAGAGTCGGTCTAACGCATTTTCTTTTCTTGCGGCTGAGAACTCTTCTAGGTTTAAGAAGAAGTGTGGCTGTAAGAAAATCGAGAATGATTGTTCCAAGATTTCTGGAGTTACCATTAATCCAGTTTCTTTAACGAATTGTTCTACGATTTCGCCTAAGCCATCTAGTTGGTTGTAGTAATCGTAGAATTTATCTTTCGCTTCGATGTTTTGAACAAAATGTCCTTGATAAGCGCGGAAGAAGTTCACCGTGAAAATCATCTTGAATACACGATACCCTTCAAAACTTTGTGGGAAGCTTGACGACTTAAAGAGGTCGATTAGAATCTTTTCAAGAGCAGCTTCCTCTACAAAGTCGAATGGCCAATCAAAGAAGCCCGTCTTTTCTGTAAAGTATTGTACGAAGAAGAAACGGATATCTTGTTCGTTTCCAATGAATTGCAAATTCTTCTTAGAGATTTGGAAATCGAATTTCTTCTTCAAGCTGTTGTTAATCTTTTGAATATAACGATTCAAGGTTGAAGCCGTAATAAATAACTTTTGTGTCATCTCTGAAACAGTGGTGTCCTCGTGTAGGAATAACTGCTCCAGGATTTCGTAGCAAATAGAATGTGAATAATAGTAAGGATAAACGACTTCAGTACTTAAGTTTTGCGGCAATTCAATGCGCACGCCGTTCGTTGAGAACAAGATGTCTAACCCTTCGATTTTATCCCGTAAAAAGGCGAGGTCAATTTTGATAGCGCGCGTAGACACTTTAAAAGTCTTCGCTAATTCATCAATATGGACCCATCCATTCGCCTGTACCAAATAATCTACAATATCAATTTGGCGGTTTTGATTTTTTGAAAGTAGTGCTCTCATTTCTTTCTCCCTTTTCTTGTTAGTTGTGGCACACACTATTTATTAAATTACAATATATCACACTTTAAGGGTAATTTGTATTTATTTTCAATTGGAATAGATAGAAAATAAAATCATTAAATATGAAAATGAAAACGGTATTTATGAAAATAAAAATAATTTTCCATAAAATTTATAAATTTCTATTGCATGAATTGTCAGAATATTATATACTACTCTCAAGTTGAAAAATTCATCCATGAAAAGAGGGATCTTATGAAGTTTAAAAAATTCACATTAGGTGCTGTGGTTGCAGCGATTTTAGCAGGTTGTGGAAACGCAGCAGATAGTAATACAGTCAAAATCGGAGGGAACTTCGAGTTAACAGGGAACGTAGCGACTTACGGTACTTCCATGAACAACGCAGCTCAATTAGCGGTTGAGCAAAAAGGAAAGTTATTAGATAAGGAATTAAAATACGTTTCATACGATAACAAATCAGACAAAACAGAAGTAGCTTCAGTAGCGAAGAAATTAGCTTCTGAAAAAGTGGTCGGTGTAGTCGGACCAGCAACAACAGGGGATGCTTCAGTATCAATCCCAGTCAATGAACAAGCAAAAATCCCAACAGTCTTCCCAGCAACAACAGGGGACGGCGTGACATTGAAAAACGCAGAAGATGCATCTTCAGTATATGAATACATCTACCGTGTATGTTTCTCTGACAGCTACCAAGGGGTTGTAGGAGCGAACTTCGTCAACAAGAAATTCGGAAAAGCGAAAGTAGCCATCTTACAAGATACAGGGAATGACTACTCTAAAGGGTTAGCAGATGCCTTTGAAAAAACTTACACTGACAGCAAAATCGGTGGAACAGTTGTCACTCGTGAATATTACCAATCAAAAGACACAGACTTCCAAGCAGTGTTAACAACATTGAAATCTAAAGACTTCGATGTATTATATGTTCCTGGTTACTACGAAGAAGTTGGTCTAATCATCAAACAAGCACGTGAAATGGGAATCACTCAACCAATCGTTGGTGGGGACGGACTTTCAAGTGACAAGTTAGCAGCATTAGCAGGAAACAGCTCAAACCTTTCTAACGTTTACTACACTTCACACTTCTCAACATTAAGTGATGATGCAGACGTTCAAGCGTTCGTTAAAGCGTACAAAGAAAAATATGGTTCAAACCCAGATACTTTCGCAGCTTTAAGTTATGATGCAACTCAATTGTTAATGAAAGCAATCGAAAAAGCAGGTTCAACTGATCCTCAAGCAATCACAAAAGCGTTAGCAGAAACAAAAGACTTTGATGGTGTCACAGGTACATTCTCAATGGGTGCAGACCACACACCAGTGAAATCAGCAGTTGTCATCGAGTTCCAAAACGGACAAGAAGTAAGTGCTCAAGAGTACTCAGCTGAGTAATTTTAGTTATAACAGTATTTGTCAAGAGAGGCACGAAGGGGACTTCCGCCTCTCTTTTCCACTAGATAAAGGATAGATTTGAAAGGAGAAAATATATGGAGTTGTTAGTTCAACAATTGGTAAACGGGCTTGCAGTCGGAAGTATTTACGCGTTGATTGCGCTTGGGTATACCATGGTTTATGGAACCATTAAGCTCATTAACTTCGCACACGGGGATGTGTACATGATGGGGGCGTTCATTGGATATTTTGCCGTAATGGTCTTGAAGATGAATGTATTCCTAGCGCTCTTAGTAGCGATGGTTGTCTGTGCAGTCTTAGGGGTTGTGATTGAACGTGTGGCCTACAAGCCGCTTCGTAATTCGACTCGTGTAGCCGCGTTGATTACGGCTATCGGGGTGTCATACCTATTAGAAAATGCAATGAGTTATTTCTTTGGAGCGGAATCGCGTCCGTTTCCTTCAGACTTCGGAACTGAAACATTCACATTATTCGGAGCCGTTTCTGTGAATGGAAAACAAATTTTGATTTTCGGAGTTACGGTTGCCTTAATGGCGTTATTACAATTTATCGTTCGTTATACAAAAATGGGGAAAGCCATGCGTGCAGTTGCCGTTGATGAGCAAGCAGCTCAACTGATGGGGATTGACGTAGACGGAGTGATTTCCTTTACATTCGCGCTCGGTTCAGCGCTAGCCGGGATTGCCGGTGTCCTTGTTGGGGTGTACTACAATACCATTTCAACAACAATGGGGATTACAGTCGGACTAAAAGCCTTCGTTGCGGCCGTGCTTGGGGGTATCGGAAGCATTCCTGGTGCCATGGTCGGTGGATACCTCATCGGTCTATTAGAAACAATGGTAAGCTTCTTCGGTTACTCACCATACCGTGACGGAGTCGTTTACTTCCTATTATTCATTATTTTAATCGTATTACCAGCTGGATTGTTTGGTAAAAATGTCAGAGAGAAAGTGTAGGTGAAGAAGATGCAAAGATTTCATAAAAAGAATATTCGTTGGACGCTGTTCGCATTAGGAATGTACGCTCTTCTTTTCGTACTTGTACAAACAGGAGTGATTAACTTCTACTACGAAAGTACCTTCATTAATATCATGATCAATATTATCTACGCCGTTGGATTGAACCTCATTCTTGGGGTTGCTGGACAGTTCTCACTAGGACATGCCGGGTTTATCGCGATTGGTTCTTATAGCGGTGCGATTCTTGGGAAAATGATGAACGGTCTTCCTGGGTTATTTGCTGGGATGGCTGTCGGCGTTTTGATTTCAGTTGTGATTGCGTTCCTTGTTGGATTACCAACGCTTCGTTTAAAAGGGGACTACCTTGCGATTGCGACTCTAGGGGTTGCGGAAATCATCCGTGTAGCCGTGACAAACATGAAAATCACAAACGGTGCTGCCGGTATTAGCGGGGTGCCTTTAACAAACACATGGACGATTACGTATATCGCTCTTGTAGTAACAACTATCCTAATCTTGAACTACACATTCAGTAGTGCAGGCCGTGCCACTTATGCGGTCTTACAAGACGAAATCGCTGCAGAATCCATGGGGGTTCAAGTGACGAAATATAAAATCTTGGCCTTCGTATTAGGAGCAGCTACTGCAAGTATCGGCGGAACGCTTTCTGCCACAACACTAGGGGCAGTAACTCCAAGTGACTTCACGTTCATGAAATCAATCGATGTATTAATCATCGTGGTATTCGGTGGTATCGGAAGCTTCACAGGTTCATTCGTGGCAGCCGTATTACTTGGAATCATCAACCTTGTCTTACAACCATTTGGACAATTACGTATGATCATCTATGCGGTAGCGTTAATCTTAATTATGATTTTCCGTCCAGGTGGATTGCTTGGGACTTGGGAATTCAAACTAGGAGACTTCAAGTTTTCTAAGAAGAAAGAAACAAAGGAGAGTGGGAAGTAATGTTATTAGAAGTGAATGGACTTACAAAAAACTTTGGCGGACTTTCTGCAGTCTCTAATGTTTCGATGAAAGTAAACAAGGGCGAATTGATCGGACTCATCGGGCCAAACGGGGCTGGGAAAACAACTTTCTTCAACTTGTTAACAGGGGTCTATGAGCCAACAGAAGGAACGGTTAGCTTAGAAGTAGACGGACAGTTGAAAAACTTAAACGGACTTCCACCCTACAAGCGTACAAGCCTAGGCATGGCGCGTACCTTCCAAAATATTCGTTTGTTTAAAGATTTATCGGTACTCGAAAATGTAATGATTGCCATGCACGCACACTCGAGCGATTCATTGTTCTCAACATTATTCCGTACGAAGAAATACTATGATACAGAAGCGAAAATGCGCGAAGAAGCGATTGAATTGCTAAAGATTTTTGGGTTAGATACACTGAAAGATGAGAAAGCAAAAAACTTAGCATACGGGCAACAACGTGAATTGGAAATCGTTCGTGCCTTAGCGACAAAACCAAAAATCTTATTCTTAGATGAGCCTGCAGCAGGGATGAACCCGCAGGAAACAGCTCAATTAACAGAATTGATTGCCAAAATTCAAAGAGAGTTCGATTTAACAGTCGTGTTAATCGAGCACGATATGTCACTTGTCATGAAAATCTGCCAACGCATTTACGTGTTGGAATATGGAAGATTGCTTGCGCAAGGAACTCCAGAAGAAATCAAACAAAATCCAGCGGTTATTAAAGCGTACTTAGGAGGTGAGTAGATGTTAGAAGTTAAAAATTTATCAGTTCATTACGGAATGATTCAAGCCGTGCGTAATGTGGATTTTAAAGTTAACGAAGGGGAAATCGTGTCTCTAATCGGAGCGAACGGTGCCGGAAAGTCAACCATCTTGAAGACTTTATCAGGTCTCATCCATCCTTCAGAAGGCGAAATCGTCTACTTAGGTGAGAATATCGCTTCGACATCTGCGAAGAAAATCGTTGAGAAAGGGCTCGTGCAAGTGCCAGAAGGTCGTCACGTATTTCCAGGATTAACGGTAAAAGAAAACCTCGAACTAGGGGCTTTTCTACGTAAGGATAAAGAAGGAATTCAAAAAGATATGGAAGCTGTCTTCGAGCGTTTCCCAATCTTGAAAGAACGTAAAGACCAAGATGCACAAACCCTCTCTGGTGGGGAACAACAAATGCTAGCGATGGGCCGTGCGTTAATGAGCCGTCCAAAACTATTATTGTTGGATGAACCTTCAATGGGGTTAGCGCCAATCTTCATCCGCGAGATTTTCAAAATCATTCAAGAAATCCAAAAGACAGGGACAACGGTACTTTTAATCGAGCAAAATGCGAAAATGGCATTGTCGATTTCAAATCGTGCGTATGTACTAGAAACTGGATCAGTGGTCCTTAGCGGTACAGGACAAGAGTTGTTAGAAAGTGATGAAATTCAGAAAGCATATCTAGGAGGGTAATCATGGAAGTTAAAGATTATATGTCAACCAACGTTATTACAGTAACGCCTGAAACAACGGTGATGAAAGCTCTAGACTTAATGAAGGAGCACGACATTCACCGCTTGCCAGTTGTGGAAGACGGGAAGTTAGTCGGCTTACTTACAGAGGAACTAGTGGCAGGGCACTCCCCTTCAATGGCGACAAGCTTATCGATGCATGAGTTGAACTACTTATTAAACAAGACAGCTGCGAGCGAAATTATGCAAAAGCAAGTCTTAACAGTGAAGGCTCATACATTATTAGAAGAAGCGGCGTCTCTGATGCGTCAACAAAAAGTCGGCGTTCTACCAGTAGTAGATGCGCGTGGGCACGTGGAAGGGATTATTACCGACAAAGATATTTTCGATGCGTTTATCGAAATTTCTGGATACAACACTCCAGGTTCTCGTTTATTCATTGAAATTAATGAGGATAAACCTGGTCCTCTGGAAGAAATCTCGGATGTGTTGCGTGAAAACAACGTGAACGTTTCGACGATTTCTGTGTACCATCGTGATGGGAAGGTGCAAGTGGTGCTTCATGTGGATTCGACTGAGCCCGATGAAGTGGCGGAC
>CALHVK010000032.1 GCA_938039195.1 uncultured Carnobacteriaceae bacterium | reverse complement strand
GGGGTTCGTAGTAAACTTTCTGGATCGACATATCGATTTTGTTGGAAAGCCACGAGACGATATCCTTTTTGGCGATCCGCTTCGATAATATGCGGCATTTCTCGATTGATTTGTTCGATATCGGAACGCACTGTTCTTGCGCTAACGCCGAGGCAGGAAGCTAATTCGCGTCCTTTAATCCATTCGTGGCGTGCAAGTAAGTGCAGTAGTTGTTGGTGTCGTTGTTTCATTAAAAATCCCTCCACCTCAATTTGACTATATCAGATTCTTTGATTTCATTATACCTAAAATTATTTCCTATTGTTAGGAAATTTTTAGTACCTTTTTGAAACATTTCGTAATTTTTCTCACTTTCTGCCTAATTTTGGACGATTAGTGTGCTAAAGGAAAATCAAAATAAAAATTGTATTGAAAAATAAATGGAGTCTCTTAGAACTCCTATGGATTATTTTCATCATTATAACAATAACGGCACCCCCTTGAGCCTTCGTCTCAAGGGTAGCAAGCCTCAAACTGAGGGTAAGTGATCAATCGCTAACCCTCAGTAATTCGCATTGCTTGCGATTACCTTATTGTTATTATGATGAAATCCATTAGGAGTTCTTTTGAGACTCCATTTAATTACTGCTTTCTATAGATTTTCCTTTAGCACACATCACAAAATGAGTGAATAAGGAAATTACGAAATGTTTCAGGCGGCGGGACGGGAAGAAGAAGGTGTGTGCTGTGAAGGTTGGAAAATTTAGGTTGTGCAGGAAAAATGGGCAACAAAAAAGGCACCGGAATCGGTGCCTGTAGGACTGGGGTAGCTGGATTCGAACCAACGAATGACGGAGTCAAAGTCCGTTGCCTTACCGCTTGGCTATACCCCAATGGTGGAGGGGGGCAGATTCGAACTGCCGAACCCGAAGGAGCGGATTTACAGTCCGCCGCGTTTAGCCACTTCGCTACCCCTCCAGCAAATATTAAAATTTCGTACTCAGATATCTTACAATAGTTTGAAATAGAATGCAAGGATTTTACTGAAAAAACATAAAGAATCTAGTCGGTTTTGGCTAGATTCTTTATGTGTTTATTTTAATTTAGACGTGACTTTCTTCTTAGAGAAAGTACGTTCTTGTTTATTTCCTAATGCATTCAGACGTGCATCTAAGAGAATATGACGCCCTTCTACATTACGAGTGTAGATGATTTCGTACTTGCCAATGTATTTTTCGATGTTGGCTACAAAGGCAACGGCGTCTTCTTTGCGTTTATCAAACATACTTGGAACGGCAAAATATTTCGTTTGGTCATTGACCCAAGTCGTAGCTCTTAGAATATAGCGCTGGTTCTCGATTGGAGCAAAGAATTCCGATAGCGCCTGTGCGAAGAGTTCCTTCTCACGCAAGGTTCCACCTTTTAGATAAGTGGCGGTTTGAATCGAATCCTTATCCCCACGAACGACTCTGGCCTTACAGTTTTGTGTCTGCAAGTGTCCTGATGCAAGCAAGGCTTTTCGGACGGCTTCCGCAAAGAGTTCGAGGCGTTTATACGGACTCTTGTATAAGAAATATCTCAACCAGACAATATTTAACACGATGATCGATAGAAGCCCCACTGGATATAAGAGTTGGGATGGTCCTCTAGCAAAATCGAGGACTAAATAGACGATAAATTCCGTTAGTACGATGGCTTGCGCATAGGTGAGAATTTTTCGTGCATCCGTTAGAAGAACGGTCGGCAAGAACGCCTTGTCTACTTGCACTTCATTGGAGACTTCCATGTCTTCTAGAAGCGGAAGGGATTCATTCCAGCGCTTTCTCAACTCTTCGCGATTACGCGAGCGGCTGATGGTTTCTTGGTTAAGTTTTGTCAAATTCTTCTTCGTGAACTCGATATTCCCAAGGTCTAAACGATCCGCACCCGATTCAATCGTATTTTCATTATAGTGTAGCCCTAAAAACTGCTTCATACGGCGCTGTAACAATTCCATATCTGGGCTATCGATTCCGATTGGTAAATCCTCTTCGTCTTCTTTCTTCTTGAAGAGTTTTTTCTCCGCAAGATTAATCGACACCAGATGCCAAACGCTACTTGTCTTATCCGGATTTTCCGGCCAAATGCGAATCGCGCGACCTCGCATCTGATTGCTGAGCATAAAGCTACCGACAAAGCTAGCGAGAATCAATGAGTTCACGCACGGTGCGTCCCATCCTTCACCGAGGAGAGATTTTGTCCCAATCACGACATGAATCTGCCCTTCTTGGAAGAGCTGTGTCACGGCGCTGACTAAATCATGTTGCGCCCCAACTAAACGAACCTTCACATAGTCCTTCTCGTCTAGTTGTCCGACCGGTTGGAAGGTAATCTTATCTGCGCCAAAAAGGGCTTCTAAACGTGATTTTACACTTGTTGGGATAATGACGAGACTTCCGGTTAAAACGGCCACAGGAACGTCTAATTGCTGCTCTACAAGTTCTCTACGAAGAACTTCGAAGTAAGGCAATACGCCCAGTTGGCTATACTGCACATCTGGATTTCCTAAGTGCACCTCAAAGTCCTTTCGAATGAAGTCTGTCAAAATCAGTTGTCTCAAGTCGTTGCCTAATGTTTCGTGTTCCGCTTTAAAGATTTCTCTAACAGCATTTAATTTCCCAAGAGATTGGTTCAATAGCTGGTCTATTTTTTTATTGCGAAGCAGCTGTACTTGTTTGCGGTCGATTAATCCAAGAGATTTCAATTCACTCTTCAATTCTTTCAAGTCTTCTTCGGACAAATCATACCAATGCGGCACGTCGAATAACATTCCTTGTAAGAGGATTTCAAACCACGCCAAGTCAAACGTTGGAAGGAGGCTTGCCCCAAGTAATTGTTGAAAATGTTTCGGGAACTCGATTCCTTTATGACGTAGAAAAATCAGTGTTGCCGAGAGATACTTTGGCTCGTTTAAGAGCTCATCTTCTGAAATGGTTCCATCGAGTGCACGGCTAGTTCTCACCGCCTCGCAAAACATCGAATCCTCGGATAGATTTTTCAAGAAGGCTCTCTTTTGCGTAGAGAACTGATGGAGTTGTTTCTCTTCTTCCTTCGTTGGGAAAGAGAAATACACATAGTCCTGGTGCGGACACAAACTGCCCTCTTTGACAAGTTCTGGAACGGTAATTTCCTCATCAATTTCCCCACACATGGCTACATAACGTTCCCATAGTGCAGGCTCTCCTTCATATGGAGGTGTTGCCGTCAGCGAAATCACATTGATATCCGCAAAGGATTTACGGAAGGTTTCTAGACTCTTCCACCATTCATTTCGCAAGTGATGACACTCATCGAGGCATAATGTTCCAAGATTTGCTTCCTTAAAGAGTTTAACGATATCGACTCCTTTAAAATCAAAATGCTCGGTTTCGACTACATCGTCCGTATCCTCAACTTCCGCGTCACCTTCCAGACGATTGATAGCACTGTGCAAAGCTTGATACGTCGCAACGGTAATCGTCTTTGGCTGTTTCAGATTTTGCGAAATCATTTCATCGGCTAGACTCTCCGTGTCCAGAAACGCCTCACGAATACGATCTACCCACTGCTGGCGAATCGTCACGGTTGGCACTAGAATGAGCGCAGGCTTACTATTACGACGGATAAATTCAATTCCTAGCGTTGTTTTCCCAGAACCTGGAGCCGCCACTAAGTGAATATGACCATCTGCCATAATCGACTCGCTCTTTTCTAAGATACGCTTTTGATACGCTCTCCACTCGCCTTTGAAAGATAAGTGCTCAAACATCCGTGTTCTCCTTTCATTATTAGAGTTCTTCTTTCAGTTCAATCTTGATGACACTATCTATCGCATCCGGTAATGGATACGTATAGGCCCCTATTTCCCCATATTCTGCGAAACAAATATTTTGAAAGGCTAATGTCGTCCAACTATTAGAAATTCTCACTTCACTACCATCATGTACAAAACTCATTCGTTGAATTTGTTCCCGATGAATCCCCGTTAAAGCAATCGGACCAATCGGTTGTTCGAAAACATGTGCGTATAGATTTTTACCATCCTTCGTATAATAGCCCCATTCTGGTTTTGGTAAATCCACAAATCCTCCACGATAGATAGATTCGCCATTCTTCTTCATCCATTCTCCAATGCCCTGTAAAATTTCAAGGCTCTCTTTTGGAAAGTTCCCTTTAGCAGTAGGTCCAACATTTAAAATCATGTTTCCGCCCTTACTAACACATTCCACCAGTTTACGAATGAGTACTTTAGGACTCTTATAGAGTTTATCACTTGGGTTATAGGCCCAATGGTTATTCATTGTGAGACATAGTTCCCACGGTAGCAATTCCCCTTTTACATTCCGAATCCCTTCATGCGGTACGATTTGTTCGGGACTGACAAAGTCTCCAGAATAGGAATGAATCTTCTCACTTGCAATACTTCCGAAGCCCTCTCCAGAAGTCTCTAAGCGGTTGTCAACAACCACATCAGGTTGATGTTTTCTTACGAGTTCTATTAAGTCGCTGGCCTTCCATTTTTCACCAAACATTTCACCATAGGAAAAATCAAACCAGAGAATATCAAGTTTCCCGTACTTCGTTACAATTTCTTCTACTTGGTGATGCATAAATTCCAAATAGCGGTCAAAATCGATTGTTTCATCCTTATATGCGATTTTCCCTCTCATAGGATGATGTCGATCTGCGTACTTTGGATAATCTGGATGATACCAGTCCAGTAGACTAAAATATAATCCCACTCGAAGCCCTTCTGCTCTTACTGCCTCTACAAATTCACGAACTAAATCTCTTCCAAAGGGTGTATTGGTAATTTTATAATCTGTAAACTCGGAATCAAATAAACAAAATCCGTCGTGATGTTTAGCCGTCAATACGACATATTTCATTCCAGCTTCTTTAGCAGCCTTCGCCCAAGCTTTTGCATCGAATTCGCTTGGATTAAATGCGTCAAAATAAGGTTGATAATCTTCAATTGTCATTTGTTCATTACTGCGAATCCATTCTCCCCTTCCAGGAATCGCATAAAGCCCAAAATGAATAAACATCCCAAATCGAGCTTGTCTAAACCATTTGGTCCTTTGTAAAATAATTTCTAAGGAATTCTCCATTGCCCCTCCACTCCTTTACACCAATGCCTTTATCTACTGTTATTCTAGCACTCTTCTCCTGCCAATAACACCCTTTTTCTTGAAGGAACAGAATTTCCTTTTAATACAGTGAAAATATAAAAAATCTCTTAGATAGGATTACCTCACACAAAGATCTACAGTAATCACGTGATATCTAAGAGATTTGCTCTATTAGTCATTCATTCTTTTTTTCTGATAGTCCTTAGAGACTTTCATCAACGTCTCATATGCTTCTGCCAATTCTTCTTTCAATGTGGCATCTTTTAAGTACGATTGCACCTTGGCAATCACTTCTTTCTCGCGATTCGCATCTAAAATCGCGATGCCATTTTCTTTTTTAATACGAGCGACATCGACAACGACTTGCATGCGGCGTTCAAAGAGCGCCACAATCTCGCGGTCAATCGCATCAATTTCTGTGCGTTGTTTTTCTAACAAAAGATTTCCTCCTCATTTAAATTCCAAAGAAAACGCCTAATGGGTAGCCTACCATAATTGCACTTGCAGCGCTGAGTAAAAATAGGCCTCCTCCGTATACAAAGGCATCTTTTGCATTCGTCCAACCAGAACCGACCGAAATCGCTACATACGGCATACTTGGCGGTGTCATGAAGGCAAGGCTCGCCATGAATCCAATCAAGCAGGCAATCGTCCCCGCTTGTACATCCACAGACCCTGTCGCATAGACGGTCGTTAATACAGTTGTGACGACCGATACGGTGACTAAGTTTGAAGAGACATTCGTTTGTAATCCTGCCCAGAGGACGAAGATGATAACGACAAGAATTGGAGCTAGTGTCGCAAATACGGGTACGAGTGAACTTTCAAGAAGTCCGATGACTCCTAATTCCGGTTTTGTGACAAGAGTTCCCATGCTTAGAGTGGCTCCTACTAGGAACATACTTGGCCAGTACACGCCCTTTTGAAGTCCTTCTTGAATCGATAAGAGTGGTTTCCCGTCAAATGACAGAATCGCCATCAGGATAACCCCAATCATCGGTGGAAATGCCATTCCAGCTGTTTTCAGGAAGGCTGCAACGTCAGGTAAGAATCCTCCGACGAGTTCTGGAAGCACCCATAATAAGACGACTCCCATGAAAATCAACACTGTTGCCGTTTCACGTTTTGATTTGGCAGGAAGGGAGTCGAGGGATTCGAGTGGTTTCATTTCTACGTTTGACAAATCCACTCTCCAAATAGTTCTAAGAGCAACGCCCATCGCGATAAAGAGCACGAGTCCGGCTGGAATGCCAATCATCATATATTGCGCGTTGGAAATCACGATTCCGGTTGCATTTTTGTAAAGTGCCATCGCGGTTACCGAGAAGACGTGGTTAATCGGCGTCATCGCTGTACCGATTGCCACCGTGGCAAAAAGTGCGATCAGAAGTACTGAAGCCTCTCTGTCCCCTTTTTTCAATCCGAGAACCGCCATAATTTCCTCGTAAATCGGGAAGACAATCATAAAGAGAATTGTTGGCGAAATTAAGAGACTAATCGCAAGAACGCTGGCATAAAAGGACCCGATAAAATGCCATGGAGACTTCCCTGCAAAGGAGCTGCCGAGTGCACGCGCAACGAATCGGCGAAGTGCGGGCGTTTGTTCAAGTGCGTAAGTCATTAAGAATGTAAATAATAGGAAGACAAAGGTTGTATTCCCAAACGACAGACTGAAAATCTGTGAGTAATTCACTCCAGGAAGCATCCCGATGCCTAACATCACATAGCAGAGAACGCTTGGCCAGTCTGTTGCAACAAAGAGCCAAAGCAATAAACTACTAAAGAAGATGGATAGAATGGAAACGGTCGGTGCCGCTAGTCCAAATAATGTTCCTTGTGTAATGGTTAAATAGCCGCTCATTCCCATAAGAACGGCGCTGAGTGCAACGATTGATAGTTGCAGCTTGGTCCATGTTTTTCCTTTCATTGGTTCACCTCATTCTTATCTATCCTACCTCATTTTTTCATAGATTGCTATTGGAAATAAAGAGTTTCCGCAAATTTTCAATCCGTTTCCTACTATTATATAGAAGAAATTTTCCTCTAAACAAAAAGCCAGGCACGAAGCCCGACTCTGGATTAATGTTCTAATTTTAAGGTTTGTGCTAAACGTTTGTACATGAGCATCGCAAGGACGCTATTTAGCCCAAACTTCACGATATTAAATGGAAGTAATGCAAATGCCATTAATGAGCCTAAGTCTGTTACAAATGGGTTTAATGCATGTGCTGCGGCCACGATTTTTTCCATTGGGAAGTTCATCGCTGTTGCGTAAAGTGGGAACATCACGAAATAGTTCGCTGTCAGTAACACCACTGTCGCTGAAATTGTACCGATGACTAAGCTAATTACCGCTGATTTGAAATTACGGCGGCGTTGATAGTAAAGCACTGCTGGTAACATAAAGCTTAAGCTACCGATTAAGTTCACTGTTTCTCCGATTCCAAAGGTCATTGACCCATTATAGAGGAAGTTGAGCAATACTTTGATGAGCGCAATCAAGCTTCCGTGTAATGGTCCAAGAAGATATCCACCCAGCAACACTGGTAAATCCGAGAAGTCGAGCTTCACGAATGTTGGGATAAACGGTACGTTGAATGACAACAGCATTAACACGGTACTAATCGCACCAAAAACTCCTACTAGAACAATTTTTTTAGCCGATGTTCTGTTCGACTTTCTTACATTTGTACTCATGGTACGTCCTCCTTCATAGGGCGAAGGAAATTGCACTGTTTCTCAGTTTCAAAGAAAAAAGCAGCATTGAAATGGACCTTTCAATACTGCTCGTCAAATAGACTTGTTGAAATAGTGCCATTTTCTCACATCTAGACTATACTATCGGTTCTGGAATCACACCAGATCATGCCAATCGGCTCGTGGACTATACCACCGGTCAGGAATTTCACCTTGCCCCGAAAATGTTATTTATGTTTGTATTTTAGCACCTCCCCGTCCGTTAGGCAATCTCTCTGCCTCAATAAAGCTGCATTTATGCTGTTTCTCCAATAAAAAAAACTTGGATTACGTTAGCTGCAATCCAAGTTCTTCTATATTTATTTTTCTTCTTTTTGTTCCACAAGTCCAAGACGTTCAACACTTTCTTTAGATGCTGAAAAACTTACTTTATCATCTTTCTTAACCAGCGCGGTATCCATTGTTTGATATAAACTTGGCGCTTTTTCACGACTTTCTGCGTCATCCAATTTGAACTTTTTCACGTCTATTTCAATAGTGAAACCTATTGCATCTTCACCATCTGACGTAGTAACTTTTACACCTTCGATATCTTTCATTTGATTCACGAGTTCGTCTCGTTTTTGACGTGTTGCTGTTGCAAATTCCTGAACCCCTGACAAACGTACTACTACATCGGTTGTTAGAGATAAAACTGTGTCATTTCCTTTGTCATATACATAGGTATAAGTGACCTTCGAATGTTCTGTTTGTAAAACAAAGACTGATTTACTTTCTGATCGGCATCCTAGTAATACGAATACCGCCCCCAATAGTACAATGGATAATTTCAAGATTTTCTTCATTAGAAAACTCTCCTTTATTTCACTTCTTTAAACTCGTATTCTAAAATAGCGTCTTTAGATAATTGGTAGCTAACAATATTATCTTTTCTTTTCAAAGCTGCATTAACGGTATTATAGAGCATTGGCGCTTTTTTGCGACTTGCCGCATCATCGAACTTAAATTTATTAACATCGATTTCAACATTTAGCGTAATATAGTTATTATCGTCCTTTTTAGTGAATGTAACACCTTCGATTCCTTCCATCTCCGCTACAGCCTCGTCTCGCTGATTACGCACGGCTTCTGTGTACTGTTCATCTTTGGTGATATCGTAGACAATTTCCATCGTTAGTTTCGAAACTGAATCTTTCTCTTTATCATATACATAGGTTAATTTCGTCTTACTAGCCGTCTTTTGTAACACAAATTCACTTTTTGTTTCTGAGCTACAACCTAGTAAAACAAATAATGCCCCCAATAATAAAATGGATAATTTCAAGATTTTCTTCATTAATATACTCCCTTTAATCTGACTTGCCTTTATCATAGAAAATGAGCTATCGTTTGTCAAATTCTGTTGAAGTCCACACTCGTCATTTATAAAAAAACTTGGATTCCATTCACTGCAATCCAAGTTTCTATTCGACTATTTCACTTCTTTAAATCCTTCTTTTAAAATACTCTTTTTAGATTCTTCAAAGCTATAAATATCATTTTTCTTTATTACCGCTGTATGAACACTACTATAGAGAGCTGGTGCTTTAGCAGCTGTCTTCTCATCATCATAGTTGAACTTCTTTAGATCCACTTCAATCGTTATCTTTAGTTCTTTTGCACTATCAGATTGAGTGACTTTAACCCCTTCAATTCCATTCGCGTCGTCTACTATTAGTTTTGCGGTACTACGTGCTTTTTCTTCAATATCTTTACTTTTTGAAATGTCGTAGATGAGATTAAATGTTATAGATGAAACTGAATCTTTTTCTTTATCGTATACATAGGTTATTTTTTGTTTTATATCACTTAAATCTAAAGTAAATTCACTTTTTGTTTCTGAGCTACAACCTAGTAAAACAAATAATACTCCAAATAATAAAATGGATAATTTCAAAATTTTCTTCATTAAAATACTCCTTTAAATCTGACTTGTCTTTATCATAAGAAATGCGAGGGGATGTGTCAACCTATTCCTGTTAAAGCGGTTCTTTCCAAAAAAAGGCAAACAAAAACCGCCTCCCAAGAAGGAGACGGTTATTTCATTTCATATTAGAAACGGATGTAAGTTGCGCGAGCTGCAACGCTTGCTGGGATTGTACGGTAAGAGATTACGTTTAATCCACGTACGTTCATTTCAGAGATGTATAATGAACCATCTGCGTTAACTGCTTCTACGAATGCTACGTGTCCGTAAGTTGGGTCAGCACCTGCTAAACCTTGTTGGAATACGATTGCTGAACCAGCTGAAGGTGAGTTAGATACTGAGTATCCATAGCTACGAGCGTATGCTGGCCATTCAGCCGCGTTACCCATCATGCTGTGTCCGATTGGAGTACCAACTTGTGCCATACGGTTAAATACGTAGTAAGTACATTGTCCGAAGTAACCACCGTTGATCGCTGCACGGAAACTTGGGTCAACTGCTGGGAATCCTCCACCAGTTGTGTAAGTGTAGCTTGATGTTTGTGCTGCTGGAGCTGGTGTTGAAGTAGAGCTTGAAGTTGAAGCTGTACTTGTTGAAGCTGTGCTAGCTGCTGCAGGTGCAGGTGCTTCATATGAAGTTTGTGTAGCAGTTGTTTGTGATTGTGAAGCTTGAGCTGCTAAAGCTTGACGAGATGCTTCAGCAATACGAGCTGCTTCTGCTTCTGCTTTTGCTTTTTCTTCAGCTAAACGTTTTTGGAAAGCTTCTTTTTCAGCAACTAATCCGTCACGTTTTGCGATTTCAGCTAACTCTTCTTGAGAAAGGTTTGCTAATAATACTTTGTTTTTAGAGAAAGTATCATTTAATTCTGTTTGTAATGAAGCTAATTCTTTTTCAGCTGCTTCTTGTTCAGCTAATTTTTCTTGTTGAGCTTCTTCTTTAGATTCTACTTGTTTTTTGTCTTCAGCTTGTTGTTGCATTAATTCGCGGTTTGCGCTCATTAAATCCATTACAACACCGATACGGCTAACCGCATCTGATAAGCTTTCAGCGTTTAATAAGAAATCTAAGTATGAACGAGCGCCGTTTGTTTGTACTGAACGAGCTTGTTCTTCTAAACGTGAGTTACGTTCTGCGATTACTTTTTCTAATTTAGCAATTTCAGCTTTTAATGTTTCAATTGCTTCTTGAACTTCAGCTTTTTTAGCTTGAGTTGCATCGATTTTAGTTTGTACATCAGATAATTCTTTCGCTAATGAATCGATTGTAGAATTAACTGCTGATTTTTTCTCATTAATGTTAGCGATTGATGAGTTAACTGTTTCGATTTGTGAATCGAAGTCTTGCGCGCTAACTGATGGCGCTAAAGCTCCTAATGATAATACTGTTCCTGTTACTAATACTGTTAATAAACGTTTTTTCAAGTGATTTTCCTCCAATGTCTCTCACTAATATATATTCGAAGTAGCCGGTCACGGCTTTTAATAAAACTTAACTTGGTACTATAATACCATAGGACTTTAGGCCGATGTTGATTTTCTTTGAATTGATAATACCTTGTAATAAAGCTGTAACATAACCCGAACGACTGACCTTTTTGATACATAAATCGTTATTTTTTGTGAAATATTACAGGGTAAAATGTGAATTTTTGTCGATTTTTGACAAAAAAGTATAAATAAAAATTGGATTTCGGGAAAGCCGTATGGCTATCATCATAGTGACG
>CALHVK010000031.1 GCA_938039195.1 uncultured Carnobacteriaceae bacterium | reverse complement strand
ACAGTAACAACAACAACGGAAGCACCAACGACTGTGACAACAACGACTGAGGCTCCAACAACAGTAACAACAACAACGGAAGCACCAACGACTGTGACAACAACGACTGAGGCTCCAACAACAGTAACAACAACAACGGAAGCCCCAACGACAGTCACAACGACAACAACGGAAGCCCCAACAACAGTCACAACGACAACGGAAGCTCCGACAACAGTAACAACAACAACGGAAGCACCAACAACAGTAACAACGACAACAGAAGCTCCTACGACAACTGCTGTTACAACTGTTGCGCCAACAACCGTAGAAACAACGACAGAAGCACCAGAACTTCCAAATACAGGAACAAAAACTGTAGGAGTTTGGGCTGCAGTAGTTGCACTACTTACAGGATCAATGTTAGTAGTTGTGAATAAGAAAAATTCACAAGCATAATCAATAATGCTTGCCAAAAATGCTCTACAGGAGTATATTAAAAACAGTTAAATATGTGAAAAGTACAAAGGGGTGCCATTTTTGGCTGAGATGTAGTTACAAACCCTTGAACCTGTTACGTTAGTACGTGCGTAGGAATTGTATTTGATTTCGAAGTTTTAGACGGAGTCTCTTTGTGTTTTTCAACAAACGAAGGAGGCTCTTTTTTTATGAAGAGAAATGTTTTAGTATGGGTAGAAGTTGCAATTATTGCAGCATTGTCAATGTCACTGTCCTTTATTCCGGACTTTGCTGGGTGGTTTACACCGTCGTTTGGAGCAATTATTCTTGTTATTTTTTCACTACGTCGTGGCTTGACACCAGGTTTAGCAGCAGGATTGCTATGGGGATTACTCCACTTCGCATTAGGGAAGGTGGCATTCTTGTCTGTTGAACAAGTACTCATTGAATATGTCATTGCATTTGCAGTGATGGGATTTGCAGGACTTCTCTATAGTCCGTTCCAAAAAGCATTAAAAGCTGAGAAATATACAAGTGCGATTACGTTAGCATGTATTGCAGCTTTTGTAGGAGTAGGGGTTCGCTACTTCTTCCACTATATTGCCGGGGTAATTTTCTGGAGTAAAGATGCACCAGAAGGAATGGGCCCATGGTTATATTCACTTACTGTAAACGGGCCAGCGGCACTCGGAACTTTCATTGTGGTAGTGATTGCGTGTGTGGCGTTGATTCGTCAAAAAAAATTATGGATAGCTCACTAGGGAAATTGTGCTTTCCGAGTCCTGGTTTAACCTGAAACCAGGGCTCTTTTTGTTTGGAATAAATTAAGGGTAAAGCACTTCGTGCGCTTTGGATGTCTCTGTAGTAGAAATAATAGCTGCAACGGGTTGAGCCTGTGGTCTCAACTCCTACCAAGCTTCAAACTGACACTAGGAATAAATTCCAAGTGTCAGTAATTCACATTGGTTGCACTCGCTATTATCACTACTACAGAATCCAAAGGCACTCGTGCTTTACCAATAAGAGACCTGGTTTTGGTTAAACCATTTTAAAGGGTGGGGGGAAAGAAGAAAAGTGTGTGCCGTTCATTGAAAGACACTCGCTTTTCTTGCTCTTTTTCAGTAAAGAGATGTGGTTTTAGTTTATCCAAATTCCTTAAGAGCTAGGACGGGGAAAAAGAGGATGCTGGGAGGGAGAGAGAGTTTGACAGGAGGTCATTTCAATAGTAAAGTAAACGGTGAAAGAGGTGTTGGTATGGTTACAGAATGCGAAAAAATGAATGTGTCTCATGAGATTTGGATGATGATTATGAAAATCTACAATGAGAACTTGAAAACTTTTTCGGTGTCATTAAAAGAAGTGGGTTTGAATCCAACTCATTTTGAAGTGTTACATCTGATTTTCCGAAATCAAACGATGGATCAAAAGACGATTGCGCAAACGTTGAATTTGACGCAGGGAAATATTACGCACTGCATTCGTCATTTAGAAAAGTTGGAATTGATTGCGATTGAAAAAGACTGGAAGACAAAGCATATTTCATTAACAGAAAAAGGGAAGAAATTGCTCGATGATTTAATTCCGGCGCAACATCAAATGATGGAACATACATTACGTGGATTGGACTGCAACCAAAAGCAACAATTGCGTGAGCTGCTCGTCTCATTTGCAAACACATGTAAGGACTCGGTTTAAGTAAATTTTAAGTACGAAACGTATACTGAAGAAAAAAGAAGAGGTTCGACGATGAGAATTTTAGTAGCAGAAGATGAAATTGATTTAGCCGAAGCGCTGAAAATGATGTTAGAAATGCAAAAATATAGCGTGGAACTCGTTCATGACGGGGAAGACGCCCTGTTCTATGCTGAATCAACACCGTATGATTTAATTTTACTGGATGTCATGATGCCGAAAAAATCAGGAATCGAAGTGGTGCGTGAATTGCGCGCAGGTGGAAATACAACGCCGGTTCTGATGTTAACGGCAAAAAGCCAATTAGAAGATAAGGTCACAGGATTGGAAGAAGGGGCCGACGATTATTTAACGAAACCGTTCGAAGCACCTGAATTATTAGCGCGTGTGAAATCATTACTTCGCCGTCCAAATGTGTTCGTATCGTCCGTGATGACGGTTGGAAATGTTGAATTAAATCGCGATAAGTTCACGATGCAATCCGCTAGTGGACAAGTGTTATTGAATAATAAAGAGTTCCAACTGATGGAATACTTTATGATGAATAGCAATCAAGTATTGTCTACCGAGTTAATTATGGAAAAAGTATGGGGCCTCGACTCAGACGCTGAAATCAATGTCGTGTGGGTGAATATCTCCTCTCTTCGTAAGAAATTAACCAGTATTGAGGCAAACGTGACGATTAAATCGGCACGTGGTCTTGGCTATCAATTGATGGTGGAAGCCTAACATAAGAATTATCTGATTCAATAAAAACGTTGAAATGAGGGAGTGCATGTTTAAACAACTTCAAAAAAGTTTTGTCAAAAGTGCGATGATGTCGTTTACGGCAGTACTATTAATAGTGCTCGTTGCCGTAAACATAGTGAACTATAAACAATCGGTGGAGCAAGTTGACCGTGTATCCACGATGTTGATTGATAATAATGGCGAGTTTCCCGATGCGCCTGATATGAAAGAACCGAGGGACCATCCAGTTCATGGAATGCCAAAAGGTGAGAGGTTCGGGAAAGATGACCAATTGTCAACTCGTTATGCAGTTGTAAGAATCTCAAATGATACCGTTCAATCGGTGGATCAATCCCGGTTAGTGTCGGTTGACGAAGCTACGTTGAAAGAAATCGCTCTTCGAGTTGCAAAAGAAAATGCGATTTATGGGTGGGATGGAAGTTTAAGATATCAAGTCTCCAAAACGGATACAGAAACAATGGTTGTATTGGTTGATGCCAATCGTGAAGTGCAGCAGAATACAAGATTGTTGATGGTCACTTTAATCGTATTTATTTTATGCTTAGCGGTCGTGTATGTCCTCGTCCGTTTACTATCGAAGAAAGCGATTCGTCCTTTCGTAGAAAACGTCGAGCGTCAGCAACAATTCGTGGCGAATGCGAGCCATGAGATTAAGACACCTCTAGCGGTTCTCTCAGCGAATACAGATTTACTCGCGATGATGGGGACAGATGCTAAATTTGTCGACAGCAATAAACGCCAAATTAAACGCCTGAACTCTCTCGTAGAACAGATGTTACTTCTTTCAAGGTACGATGAAGGAGAGGCAGCTGCGACAAAAGAAGAAGTCGATTTAGTAGCTGTTACAAAAGGGGTCGTTGAAGAGATTTTACCAGTCTTAAATGAAAAAGGACTCCGGGTTGAATTTACTGGTGAGGCACAAACGATTGTCACAACGAATAAGAGTGCAATGACGGAATTGATTCGTATTTTACTCGATAACGCGATGAAGTATACCGTAGGCACACCTGTTATCACAGTCGAGGCAAAAAGAAATGAATTAGCCATACAAAATGAAACCGAACCGATGACGAAAGAGCAAGTCCGTCAGTTATTCGATCGCTTCTACCGAGTAGATAGTTCGAGAAATCGTACGACAGGCGGTAGTGGACTAGGGCTTTCAATCGCGCAGAAGATTGCCGAAACCAATCAGTTGTGCTTGAGCGCTGAGCTTATCAGTAGTAGTCAGATTCGTTTTGTCATTGAGGGTAAAGAAAATGGATGAACGAGTTGTATATGAAGTGTTAGGGGTGGTTGGTGAAATTCCGAGAGGAAAAGTTGCTACCTATGGACAAATTGCTAGTCTCGTAGGTCGTCCGAAAAATGCAAGGTTAGTTGGAAGAATTTTAAGTCAGGTAGATTTATATGGCCACTATCCTTGTCACAGGGTTGTGAATGCAAAAGGAAGACTTGTGCCGGGGTGGCTTGACCAAAAAGCATTGTTAGAATCAGAAGGAATCCTTTTTGAAAGTCCAACAAATGTTTTGCTGAAAAAATATCAATGGAATCCTGAAGAGGATTAGCCCAATCTGTAGAAAAGATTGGGCTTTTATTTTTATAGTGATTCAAGATAGATAGAAAAACCAAAGATATTGGAACATCATTCCAACGTCTTTTTTCGTACGAAATTATCATATATGGTAATTTGTACTGACCCCAAAAAGTTAGACAATTAATTTAAGTAAAGGATTTAGTTCTGTATTGCACAGGACTAAGTCCTTTTAATTTTACTTTGATT
>CALHVK010000030.1 GCA_938039195.1 uncultured Carnobacteriaceae bacterium | reverse complement strand
CAAAAATCGCTATGATCACCGAGGACAAAGTTACAGAAATATTTTGTATGGCAGATGACTTCTGCAAGTTTTTTGATGCAATGACAGCAAAATATACGCTAAAACCTACAGGAAAAAGGAAATATCATCGAAATTCTACAATGTCAAAGGCAGAAGTTATGCTGATAATGATCCTTTTCCACGATTCTGGTTATCGTTGCTTTATTGAAACGGTGAATGATGAACTTAAGAACATTGCTCAGGTGGAACACTCCAGACATAGATGCTTTGACAATTTCATCGTCAACTTATTAGGGGCAATTGCTGCCTATTGCCTGTTTCCAAAGAAGCCGTGCATCAATGTACAAAGGACCATTGACACACAGCTTGCATTGTTCTGAATTCGTCGAACTCACGTTAATTACGGGCAACCACTCGCGTTCCATCACCTTAAGCGCAATCTATTGCGTGTTGATGGCGCGTTTCAGGTACGACGTGTAGCACAATCGAAGTCAAGCCCGGCCTCTTTCATCAGTTCGCCAGCGCGTTTTGCCTCTGCCTTTCCTTTTTCAGACAGTTCCACGTCTACCCAACCCGTAATCAGGTTCTTTTGGTTCCACTCGCTTTCGCCGTGGCGAATAATCACTATTTTTTTATACGAAGTATTGTGTATTATATATAAATAATGTGTAAGCTTACAAACTACAAAATTATACATTATTACCCGCTTTGGCAATAGCAAGCAATGGGGTACTGGTGGAAAATAGTTAAAAAGACGATTGGCGCGAGCGAAATACCCGAAAGGCCTTTACTAATAACGCTTTGCGTTCCCCATGCGCTTTCGTTGCCCGCGCAACGGCATCGGCAAGTCTTTTACATCAAACAGTCAACCACCGCAAGCCGTAACGCAACCACGCACGCCCCAAAGCGGCCTCACTCTTTCAGCAGGCGCTCTTCTTCCAAGTCGATGCGGTGAATGAAGTGTCGAACAATCTCCTCGTCTACCCTTTCGTTCTCGTTATTCAACTTGTTCAGCCACAACCGCTGTTCTTTCAGTATGTTATGATAGTTCTTGCGCAGCTCGTCATCGTACAATGTGGCCAACCCTTCGCTCTCCAACTGCTCGTTCCAGTGCGTAACCAGGCTGTTCAACAGGGCCGAACGCGTAACATCCGCACACTTATTGTTGCGTTGAAGGAAATCCAGACTGGTCTGTGCCATACCAATTCGTATGATGCGTTCCGTCTCTTCGGGCGGCAGATGGTCGTCGTAGTTGGGAAATTTCACCCATTTAAGCAGCACTGGGAGCGTTAAACCCTGAAAAACAAGTGTGAGCGTAATCACCACAAAGGTGATATACAGCATCATGCTGCGTTCGGGAAAGGGCGTCTGTGTGCCTGGAATGTAGAGCGGAATGGCCAAAGCAGCCGCCAACGACACCACGCCGCGCATGCCCGTCCACCCTAAGACCAAGGGGCCGGCCATTCCTTGCGAACGCGAATCGGCCACAGTGATGAACTTACTCATAAAGCGCGTGACGAACACCGCGCTAAACGCGGCACCCATACGTATTACAACCAGCGCACCCGTAATCAGCAGTCCGTAGGTTGTTGCAGTCCAAAGGTTAACGCCATCGGCTTTAAGTCCAGCCATTATCTCGGGCAAGTCTAGTCCGATAAAAAGGAAAGCCAACCCGTTGAGCAAGAAAATAAGGAAGTTCCACACGTTCTCGGCCCGCAGTCTAGACGAGGAGCGGATGATGAGTATTCGGCGATAGCTGAAATACAAGCCGCCGCTAACCACCGACAACACGCCCGAAGCCTCAACCGTTTCGGCACAGATGTACATCAAGTAGGGGCTGATGATGGAGAACATGGTGTCGATATTCTCGTCCATCGGCAGCCACTTGTACAGCTTGATAATCACATACGACAGCAACACGCCCACACCTGCACCGCCAATAACCATCCAAACGAACGAGGCGGCGGCCTGATGCCACACAAATTGGCCCGTACCAATGGCGATAAGGGCAAACTTTACGATGATAAGCGAACTGGCATCATTGAACAAACTCTCGCCTTCGAGTATGGCCGACACGCGCCGCGGCACTTTAACAAACTTCATGATGGCTGCAGCCGACACGGCATCGGGCGGCGAAACGATGCCGCCAATCAAGAAACCTAGGGCAACAGAGAACCCTGGAATGAACGTGTTGGCAATATACCCTACAACCAAAGCCGTAATAAACACAACGATAAAAGCGAACGAACCGATGATGCGCCGCCAGTGCCACAGCTCTTTCCACGAGTTGGCCGCTGCGGCGTCGTAGAGTATCGGAGGAAGAAACACGAGGAATATCACATCGGGATGGATGCGCAAACGGGGCATGCCAGGGACGAAACTCAGGGCTATGCCGCCCAAAACAAGCATCACGGGATAGGCCACCTTGATGCGATGGCTAACCATCACCAGCAAACAGATGGCTACAATCAGCAGAATAGATACGATAAGTTGGTGTTCAATCATATTGAGTTGACGAGTTTAAGAGTTGATGAATTGATGAGTTGACGTCGAAGTCATCTATACTTTTAAAATCTCTACAAATTGAGAGGAGTTTATTATCTTTGTACTGTAAAAAACCAAGATAAACACTCCTCTCATGTACGAAGTACTGGACAAAGATACAATAAAATCTGAGATCTTGCCATATTTGTCGGTGGAAAATGCGGTTATGTTACAAAAAGTGACCTGGTGGAGGTCTTTCAGTGCATTCTCTACAAGTTGAAAACGGGCTGTCGGTGGCACATGCTTCCCGTTTCAGCCATCTTCACGGGGAGGGTTTTGAGCTACATGAGTGTGTATGCCCATTTCCGCAAGTGGTCGAGGAACGGCTAATGGAAAAAGGTTTGGGGCATGATATTGAGCCGTCACAGGTCTTTCTTGGACATGTCCAGTGTGGATTTGGACGGCAGCCACACCACCACGCTTCGCGGTGGGGAGTGCTGTGGATACCAAGGACGCAAGAAAAGAACGACCACCAATGCCATCAATGTCACAGACCGGCAAGGCATACCGCTTGCCATGTCCACACCTGTTTCGGGTTCTCACAACGACCTTCACAACATCTCCCTGGTTCTTCAGGATTTGTTCGCAGGGATTAAGGATTCAGGTTTGTCCGTATCACCAACCTCAATACAATGAAAGAAAAGAAACCCGTAAAGAACGAGGACAAAAAAGGATCTCGCAAATTGCTTTGCGAGATCCTTTGTGACTCCGACAGGATTCAAACCTGTAACCTTCTGATCCGTAGTCAG
>CALHVK010000029.1 GCA_938039195.1 uncultured Carnobacteriaceae bacterium | reverse complement strand
AACTGTAAAATATTCGTGTTTGTCCACCCAGTTAATTTCTTATGTTGTTCATCATCAATATGTTTAATATCTAATAAAATAAGATCAGTATATTCTAATAACTCTTCGAATTTTGAAAAGAATGGTTCTTCATACGTAAATGGCATTCCACAACTATCTAATGTTGTGTGTACTCCAGCTTTCTTACAACGTTTAAAGAAATCGATTAAGAAATCAATTTGCAATAAAGGTTCTCCTCCGCTGACAGTTACACCGCCTTTACGTCCCCAGAATGCACGATATTGCAACGCTTGATCGAGTAATTCTTGAGAAGTAATCGGATGACCGCCCCCAATATTCCAAGTATCTGGGTTATGACAAAACTCACAACGCATACGACAACCTTGCATGAAGGTTACAAAACGGATACCTGGTCCGTCTACAGAACCAAAACTCTCTGTAGAATGAATATATCCAGTTACTGGTTCACTCATCATTATTCCTCCTATCTTTTCTCTTCTAGTATATCACAATTCGTGTTCTTTGGGACCGTTTCGATTAAAAAACGGATGGACGTTTTGCCCATCCGTTCTCTTAATTTCAGCAATCTAGTGAGTCGACCTCACACCCTTAAATTACATGCTTTCGTGCATTGTACGGTTGATTACGTCTAATTGTTGTTCACGAGTTAATTTAATGAAGTTAACTGCGTAACCAGATACACGAATTGTTAATTGTGGGTATTCTTCTGGGTGTTCCATAGCATCTAATAATGTATCACGGTTGAATACGTTGATGTTTAAGTGGTGACCACCTTTAGAAGCATAACCATCTAACATAGCAACTAAGTTTTCTTCTTGTACATCTAATTCACGTCCTAAAGCTTTAGGAATGATTGAGAATGTATTAGAGATTCCATCTAATGCATATTGGTAAGGTACTTTAGCTACTGATGATAATGAAGCTAATGCTCCGTGTGTGTCACGACCATGCATTGGGTTAGCACCTGGCGCAAATGGTTCGCCAGCACGACGTCCATCAGGAGTGTTACCTGTCTTCTTACCATAAACTACGTTAGAAGTAATTGTAAGGATAGAAGTTGTATGTTTAGCATTACGGTAAGTTTTGTGTTTTTTAACTTTAGTCATGAATTCTTTCAATAACCAAATTGCGATTTCATCAGCGCGGTCATCGTTGTTACCATATTTAGGGAAGTCGCCTTCTACTTCATAGTCAACAACAATGCCATCTTCGTCACGAATAGTTTTAACTTTCGCATATTTAATAGCTGATAATGAGTCAACTGCTACTGAGAATCCAGCGATACCAGTTGCCATTGTACGTAGAATTTCAGTGTCATGTAATGCCATTTCAATTCTTTCGTAGCTGTATTTATCATGCATGTAGTGGATGATGTTTAATGTGTTTAAGTATAGACCACAAATCCATTCCATCATGTCATTGTATTTTTCCATAACTTCGTTGTAGTCTAAGTACTCTGAAGTGATTGGTTGATATTTAGGACCAACTTGTGCTTTAGATTTTTCATCGATACCACCGTTGATCGCATATAATAATGTTTTCGCTAAGTTAGCACGAGCTCCGAAGAATTGCATTTGTTTACCGATACGCATAGCAGATACACAGCAAGCAATTCCGTAGTCATCGCCCCACTCTGGACGCATTACATCATCGTTTTCATATTGGATTGCAGAAGTATTAATAGAAGTTTTAGCTGCAAACAATTTGAAGTTTTCTGGTAAACGAGTTGACCATAGAACTGTTAAGTTTGGTTCTGGAGCTGGTCCTAAGTTTACTAATGTGTGTAAGAAACGGAAACTGTTCTTAGTTACTAATGGACGTCCGTCTTCACCAACACCGGCAATAGATTCAGTTACCCAAGTTGGGTCTCCTGAGAATAATGCGTTGTATTCAGGTGTACGAGCAAATTTAACTAAACGTAATTTCATAACAAAGTGGTCAACAAGCTCTTGAGCTTCTTGTTCTGTTAATGTTCCGTTTTCTAAGTCACGTTGTACATAGATATCTAAGAATGTTGAAGTACGTCCTAGAGACATAGCAGCACCATTTTGTTCTTTAATAGCTGCTAAGTAACCTAAGTATAACCATTGGAAAGCTTCACGAGCGTTTGATGCAGGTTTAGAAATATCGAATCCGTAAATGTTACCTAATTCTTTTAATTCTAATAATGCACGATATTGTTCTGAAACTTCTTCACGTAAACGAATTACATCGTCAGACATAGTACCATCGCCAATGTTAGCGAAGTCTTTTTGTTTTTCAGCGATTAAACGATCAACCCCGTATAAAGCTACACGACGGTAGTCACCGATGATACGTCCACGTCCGTAAGCATCTGGTAAACCTGTGATAACACCTGATTTACGAGCTGCACGCATTTCTGGAGTGTAAGCATCGAATACACCTTGGTTGTGAGTTTTACGCCAGTCACGGAAGATACGAGAAATTTCTTCGTCAATCTTGAAACCGTATGCTTCAGCAGATTGTTCACTCATACGAATACCACCAAATGGTTGTAAGCTACGTTTGAATGGTTTTTCTGTTTGGAAACCAACTACTGCTTCTAAGTCTTTATTTAAGTATCCAGGACCGTGTGAAGTGATTGTTGATACAACTTTAGTGTCCATGTCTAAGACACCACCAGCTTCACGTTCTTGTTTGTTCAAGTCCATTACTTGTGCCCATAAAGCTTTAGTAGCTTCAGTAGGTCCAGCTAAGAAACTGTCGTCTCCTTCATAAAGTGTGTAGTTTTCTTGGATAAAGTCACGGACGTTAACTTCTTCTTTCCATACTTTACCTTTAAAACCGTTCCATTGTTCCATATATTTTTCCTCCTTAGATAATTGGTTGTGAAACATATAACAGCTATCTACATGATTATTATAACACAATAAAATATACTTGCAATACTTAAGTGTAAAAAAATACAAAGTTTTTGTTAAATATTGCTATAATCGCTATTTTTAACTATTACCAGTTGTGAAATTTGTATTATAACAGCTTGTTTTGCTGTACTATTTTTTTGAAACAGTATGAATATTTTCACAAAGTTGGCTTTGAATTCACAATTGTCCCTTTTAAACCGAAATCATTAGGTAGTTATAAAAAAAGTGAGAACCATCGAATATCATTCAATGATTCTCACTTCAATTTAGCGTTTCAGGAGGGATTCGAACCCCCGACCGTTCGCTTAGAAGGCGAATGCTCTATCCTGCTGAGCTACTGAAACAGTACTAAATTAGTATACCTAAAGACGAACATTCTGTCAATTGATTTTACAGCTATATTGCGACTATTCTGTTTCTTTTTCTTCGCCATCTGTTTTCTTTTTTTTAGAAAAATACATTGCCCCATAGATGACGAGCATCACCACTGCCATGATGAATACTCTTGCTGCAAGAGCAAAATTGTATAGTGCCGCTATACCACTTAAAACAAAAAATATGATAGTCATATTTCTAACAGTTTCAAGAATCGGGCGTTTTCTTCCCATTGGGTTTGGTCTATTGTCCATTCACTACTCCTTTGACTCTTTCGTTTTATACATTAGTAATGCCGAAGCAATTGCAACATTTAGTGATTCAGCTTTCCCAAACATTGGAATCGTCACTACTATATCTGCAAGGTCTATCACTTCACTTGAGACACCCTGACCTTCATTTCCAACAACAATAGCGATATCCGATTTCCCTTGTAAAATAGAATAATCTTTTGAATCGCGATGAAGTGCCGTCACAGCTACTTCAACACCTTTATCTTTAAGTGCTGGTAAATATTCTCGTAAATCTGCTTGGAAAACTGGAATATGAAAATGACTTCCTTGCATTGAACGAATTACTTTATCATTATATAAATCAACAGTTCCCGCGCCTAAAACAACCGCATCAAAACCAGCAGCATCTGCTGTCCTTATAATTGTTCCTAAATTCCCTGGATCTTGAACTGCATCTAAAACAATAATGCGCCCAGTACAAGGAGGTTCTGCCTGATTTTCAATTTTAACAGCTGCTAAAATCCCTTGAGTTGTCTCTGTCATTGACAACTTCTGAAAGACTTCTTGAGAGACTACTAGCACTTTTATTTTTGTTTGCTCTAAAAGATATTGATAATCTTCCATGCGATTACTTGAAACTACAATTAATTCAATCGGAGCTTTTTCTTTAATCGCTTCTTCTACAAGATGCTCACCTTCAAGGAGATACAATCCTGCTTTTTTACGTCCCTTAGCGGTTTGAAGTTTTGCGAGTTCTTTGATTTTTTCATTTTTAGTTGAACTAATGATATCCATGCATCTACCCTTTTAATCCTTCTATTGTATTAATGAGTTTCTTTGCTTCTGCCTTTTGATTTTGATGGAATCCACATTTCATCGGTATCACATAGGTTTCTTCTTTATCTAAATATTGAAGTGTCAACTTAGGATTGCTCAATAATTTCTTCTCTACAGAGGCTTTTTGGATACGCTCAGAAGGGATGACAATCGGTCTATTAGCTCTCCAGACGCCTTCTTTAGAAGTTTCAAAAAGAACAAAACCATCTTTTGTCCAAAATAGTACAAAGTGACTCTCTTCTTTTTCTAAAGCCACTAAGCTATCAGCATTCGTCATTTCGAATCCAAAAAAACTAATTTGACTTTTTAAATCCTCGATGATTTCCATTCTTGTTTCCCTTCTTTCGTTTCTGTATTGGTTTCTTATCAGTTGGTTCTTTTCTCTTTAGTTGTGTGACTGGTTTTAATTGTCCTGCATACAGTTCAAATTGAACCAGTTTATGCTTTCCAGCAACCTTCTTTAAATCTCTAAGTTCACGATCGTTCACTAGACTAAGAACAAGGCCTTCTTTCCCCATACGTCCTGTACGTCCAGAACGGTGGGTATATTGTTCCGTAGAATCCGCAATATCATAATGAATGACGATTGGTAAATCTTCAATGTCAAGACCACGTTGCGCTACATCCGTACTTAATAAGAACGGAATTTGTCCCTTCTTAAATTGGTCGATCGCTTTCTTTCGTTCTGTTTGATGTGCATCACTTGAAAGAAATGCAACTGGTACTTGATGATACGCTAACTTTTCACCGAGCAATGCAGCATTTGCAATCGAATTAACGAAAACTAATGCTTGGTTCGCATTTTCAGAGAAAGCTAACTTTCTTAATACTTCATCCCGCTTTCTTGTCGGACACTCAATATATCCATGAGTAACATTCGAGTGTATTGAGTTACTCTCTGACACTTCAACAAATGTCGGAAGCATATTAATCCATTTATTAACTTCTTCTAAATTCTTATTCTTTGTCGCAGAGAAACATAGTACTTGTCTTTCAGAAGGAAGCTTCTTCACAAGTTCTCTTGTGTTATTCAGTTGTTCTGCATCTAGTAAATAATCTGCTTCATCTAACACAAGTATTTCTACTTGGTGTAGCTTCAATTTACGTAGTTTAGAAAGTTCTAGTAATCGTCCAGGTGTTCCTACAACGATTTCTGGTTTTTCCTTCAGCTTTTCAACTTGTCTCTTAACATTTGCCCCACCCGCTAAAACTTGTACACGGATTTCTGGTGTTTTCCAGTCTCTAATGACCGTTCCGATTTGTTGGGCTAATTCTTGAGAAGGTGCCACAATTAAAGCTTGCAGTGTTTTATCAGCCTTTACTCTTTCCAAAATAGGAACGACATAGGCTAATGTTTTACCAGTCCCAGTTGGCGAAATGGCTACAACATCTGTTCCTTCTTTAATTAGTTCTTGTGTCTTTTCTTGTATCGGTGTTAATGTGTGGAAGCCATGTTGCTCCCAAATAGTTTTTGTATTCATAAGTTTCCTTTCCGATAACCATTGTTCTTTTGAGTCCTATTCATTTTATCGAAGAAACGGCTATACTTCAAATAGTTTCAACGTTTTTATAAAAAAAGAGAACTGCTCTTACACAGTTCTCTTTTTAAATTTCTATTAAAGCGCCATTTTCTTTTCCAAATACCGTTGCCCTTGCTCGAAAATCAAGCAGATAATCCAATAAATAATCGCCACTAAAATATAAACCGTCATATAGTTTTGTTCACGACCGCCTACAATTTTTGCATTTTGAAAAATATCAGGCAATGAAATCATCGCAACAAGAGATGATCCTTTAATCATATCCAGTAACACATTACTTAATGGCGGTATCGCAATTCTAAATGCCTGAGGAACGATTACCTTTTGTAAAGTTTGTCGATAACTCATCCCAAGAGACATCGCAGCTTCCCATTGACCATTATCCACTGCATCCATTGCCGAACGCAACACTTCAGAAATATACGCACTACTCGCAATACTAAAACAAAGAAGCGCACAGACTAAAGCTGGTAACGTTATTTTTAAGAATGGTAAACCAAAATATAGTAAGAATAAAAATACTAGTGTTGGTGTGCCACGCATAAAGGATACATGAAATGTCGCAATCCATCGTAATACACGGAATCTAGAACGTCTCATTAACACGAGAATAAATCCTAAAGCAGTTCCGAAAACAAAACTTGTTAATGCAACTCCTAATGTATATCCTAAACCACTAAGGATAAACCAAAAGTTATTAATTGCAATATTGATATCGAAGATTTTATTTAGCATATTACTCTACATCTGAAATATCGATTTTTTCTGTTTTGAACTCTTTAGGCTCTGTAACGTCTTGTCCTGCGAAGAATTGCTCAGAAATCTTTTTCAATGTTCCGTCTTTCTTCATCGCATCCATTGCTTCGTTGAACTTGTCACGTAATACAGTATTGTTTAATGAAATTGAGAAACTTGAGCTATATGGATTTGCATATACACCTTCATTAATCTTGATGTCGTATTTATCTTTAGCAAAAGCAACTGCAATTGATTGTAAATAGTAGTCATTGATGATTACGTCTGTACGTCCATTTACTAAATCAGACATATATACGTCATTTGTCACGTTATCATAAACCACTAATTCAGCCCCAAGCTTTTTAGCAATTTTCATGTAGTTTGTACTTGCAGCACCTGCAGCTTTTTTACCTTTTACATCTGCCCAAGAAGAAATTCCTGAGTTGTCACTTCCACGAACAACCATTGAAGTAAATGAGTATTTATGTGGTGTAGTGTGTAAATATGCATCAAAGTTTTTCGCACCTTCTTCGATTGAATAGTTTGCGATATCTGTCATACCACTATCTAAAGCAGTCAACATTCCATCTACACCCATTTCAGTAAATTCTACTTTTAGGTTTAAACGTTTTGCTACTTCCTTCATAATTTCCACATCATAACCAGTTAGTTCGTTTTTATCATTATGGAATGATTGTGGATATAAAGTACCTGCAGTTGATACTTTAATGACACCTGATTCAACAATTTTGTCCCAGTTTGCTTGCGCTTCTGAAACTGATACAGTTGTTTCTTGTGTTTTAGTTGTGTTTGCTCCGCATGCTGCTAATAATGTAGCCACAGCAACGAAACCAGCTTTCATCCATTTTTTCATTGGTTTAACCACCTTTTGTTAATTTTTTCAACATAGAAAACGATACCATACTCCCCTGTAAAATACAATGAATAAAACTTGGAAAATAAAATAAAAATGAAACAGATTTTACAACCTGTTCCATTTTTATTTTTATATAGTTATTTGCCTATTTCTTCAAGAATATTTCTGGCTACTCTTTCAGAAATTCCGATAGTTTGTAAATCCTCAAGACTGGCTTGTTTCATTGCTGTTATTGTTTTAAAATGACGCAATAGTTTCTTTCTTGTTTGTGGGCCGACTCCATCAATCATTTCCAATTTCGAAGCGAATGTATTTTTACTTCGTACTTGTCTATGGAATGTAATGGCAAAACGGTGAACTTCTTCTTGTATCCGTTGAATCAGTTGGAACGCTTGTCCTTTACGATCTAGATTGATTTCTTTATATTCCTCACCATACAATAAGGTTGAAGTCTTATGCTTTTCATTTTTAACCATTCCACAAACGGAGATAGTAAGACCTAATTCATCCTCTAAAACCTCTATTGCAGCTCTCATTTGAACCTTACCGCCATCCATTAAAATTAAATCTGGTAGTCTAGCACCTTCTCTTAATAATCTTGAATAACGTCTACGAATCACTTCCTGTGTTGTAGCAAATTCATGGCTACCAATAACGGTTTTCACTTTGAACTTACGGTAATTTTTACGATCTGGTTTCCCATCTTTAAAGACCACCATCGCTGATACTGGATTCGTCCCTTGAATATTCGAATGGTCAAACGATTCAATAACCGATACTTTTTCTAGCCCCAAGGCTTCTGAAAGTTCTTCTAGGGCACCTTTCGTCTTCAACTGACTTTGCTCTTCTCTTCTGAATTTTTCATTTAATGAAATCTCACTGTTTTGAGTCGCTAGGTCTAACATCCGTTTCTTAGACCCACGTTTTGGAGTCATCACTTTCACATCTAGCGTTTCTGACAGTAATTCTTTATCAATGGCTTCAGGAACTAGAATTTCTTTTGGAAGTATATGGTTTTGATCCTCATAAAACTGGATGATAAAAGATAATACTTCATCTTCTATCTGGTCATATATCGGAAACATTGCCGCTTCACGTTTAATAATCGTCGACTGTCTGAGTAAGAAGACTTGAATCGAAATCCAACCACGATCGACCACATAAGAGAACACATCTCGATTTGTGAAATCTGCATTCATGATGTTTTGTTTTTCGACGGTTGCTTCAATGTACTTAATTTGGTCACGATAATCCATCGCTTTTTCAAAATCAAGTCTTTCAGAAGCTTCATTCATTTTCCGGGCTATATCATCCTTAATCGTCTTAACATCCCCATTTAAGAAACGTTGAATCTTTTTGATTTGTGTATCATACTCTTCTTTTGAAACCTCATGGTCGCAGCAACCAATGCATTGCCCTAAATGATAGTAAAAACACGCTCTTGTTTCATTTTTCCCACATTTTCGTAGAGGATAAATCTTTTGAATGAGCTGCTGCGTTCCTGTTGCTGCCGTCACATTTGGATAAGGGCCAAAATAAATTCCGCCATCTTTTTCAACCTTATGAGAAATAACTAATTGCGGATCTTTCTCAGAAGTAATCTTCAAGTAAGGATACATCGTTCCTTGCTTTAATTTGATATTATAGTACGGTTGATATTTCTTAATCAGGTTGATTTCAAGTAAGAGAGATTCTTTATTTGTCTTTGTTACGATGTACTCAAAATGATGAATCTCACTAACCAACTTTTCAGTTTTAGTATCATGCGCTCCTCTAAAATAAGAACGTACACGATTCTTCAGATTTTTTGCCTTTCCGATATAAACGATGTCGTCATTAACGTTTCTCATAATATAACAACCTGGTAAATCAGGAAGATTTTTTAATTTACTTTCAATTAATTCACTAGCCATTCAATCTCCCTTTCTTCTCCTATCGTTGCCAAACAATTTTTTCAAATTCATTTTTTAATTCTCGATCCATTTCATCCTTATAAACAGGATATAAAAATAATCGTACTTCTTTTTTATTCAGTAAATTTAAAGATTTTAATAGTTCTATAACCTTTACTCTTACAATATGATCTGGAAAATGAAGCAACTGCCAAATATAATCATAATCCATCAGATGAAATTGAATCATTTTATTTAAGAGTACTTCATGCCACTTAGAAAGTGCAAAAAATTGAGGAGGTAAAACCAATGTCGAGTGATCCTTCATATAATCATATACTTCTGGTCTTACAATTTCTTTAATGTACTCTATTGCCTCTTCGATAAAGGTCTTTGAAGTAGACTTCTCAATTAATCCTAATGCTGTTAATGATAAAGGATCTTTTGCTAATAGTTGACTGAATTTAGAAAATCCAAGTTTTACGTTCGTCTGATTTAAGACAAATATAATTAATGCATCATCTCTTTCTGGCGATTTCACAGCAGACTTGATTAACGCTTCAACTTTGGTTTGAATGGACCAAATAACCTTATCCACTAGCCCTTTCAAATAATGAAATTGATGAAATGCTTCAGAGTCCACCTCATCACACGTTGTAAGTTCTAACGTTAAGCATTCTTTCATCCTGTACAATAAAGCTACTTCCTCTATCGTTAACACTCGATTCTTTTTTGTTAAAAAGGATAAAGGATAAATAGAATCAATCATCCATCGAATAAATAATTCATCCGTAGTCCCGTGTAACAGACAAAGTTGATAATTACGCTCAACGTCAGGAGTCATTTCATGAGCCATAATGACACGAAGCAATTGTGGATGATACATACAACTTTTTGCAGCAATCGAACGCATACTGACTTGTTTCATCATCACATTCAGTAAAAATACTGCATCTGCCTTGGTTCTTATTGGATAAAAGAACAAGTAATATAATCTTGCGTATCCACTAAGAGAAGGTTCAAGCCTTTTTAAGTAGTTTCTCCACTCATTTTCATGAATACAGTAAGACTTCGCAAAAACAATATAAAATGTATATGCGCTGTGCTTCTCAAAATATTGGATTTTTCTTTGGGTTAAATCGTTATTGAAGAAGACCAATAGCATAAGAGTCATTCGGAACTCTTCTGTAATGGAAGCGGTTTCCATCAAAACAGTTAATCGATCACAAAGAAATTCCTTCATTTCATCAGACAACTGATCAACGAATTGTCTCCAATGGATTAGAAGTGGTTCTATCCAATACACCACAGGGATATCAAACTTTAATACCCCTTCGCAAACTTCAATATTAGGATTTAATAGGTGCGTCATTGCACTATAAAACTGAGGCAATCGGTCTTGACTCTTCACTCGTTTTCCGAGCGCAAAAGCGAAAAACTCTCCCTTACCATCAACGCTATCATTCATAAACGAATATGGAATTCTAGGATACCTTTTTCTATTATGAAGAAACTCTTCATAGATGGACTGTTTACCCATTTCTATCCCCTCCTACGGTTAGAAACAAAAACACCCTTTACCTAAAACTATAATGCAACTGTATACACTTCTAATGCGACTTCTGGAGTTAAATCTCCATGCTCAGATAATTTCACTTTCTTATGGCGTGTTAAACCATCTACGAGTGCTGGAAGTACCTCTTCACCTAACCCGACATCGCTAAAGCGAATTGGAGCTCCTAATGATTTGAAGAATTCTTCAGTTTTAGAAATAGCTCCATCAACGATTTCTTCATCACTTCCGGATAAATTCCAAACACGTTTTCCGTATTGTACTAATTTATCAAATTTCTGTTGTTTTCTTACTTTCATCATTGCTGGAAGAACAATCGATAATGTTCGACCATGGTCAATTCCGTGGTTTAATGTAATTTCATGACCTAACGCATGTGAAGACCAATCCGTTGGCACACCTAAGTTAATTGTCCCATTTAATGCATTGGTAGCACACCACATAAATGTTCCACGGTCATTGTAATCAATATGGTCTGTATCAATTACACGAGATGCAATCTCTATTAACGTTTGTAATATACTTTCTGCATAACGGTCTTGAAGCAGTGCGCCTACTGGATACGTTAAATAATTTTCCATTACGTGGATGAAAGTATCTAATAATCCATTCACTAATTGACGAACTGGTAATGTATAAGTCAATTCAGGTTCTAATACCGAAAATACAGGGAATGTCTTTTGTCCACGGAAACTTACTTTTGCTTTTTTCTCAACAAGCGTAATCACTGCACCTGAGTTCATTTCAGAACCTGTTGCAGGAAGTGTTAAAATCGTTCCAAAAGGAACCACTTCTTGTACAGGTAATCCTTTACCCACACCCCAACCAAATAAGTCGACTGGGTCTTCGGTAAAGAGACTTGCTGCAGAAACAAACTTAGTCCCATCGATAACGGAACCGCCACCGATTGCTAATAAATAATTGAATTTGCCTGCACGTACTTTCTCTACAGCTTTCATTAATGTTTCAAATGTTGGGTTGGCTTCAATTCCTGAAAACTCATCCCATTCACGATTCCCTAAAGCTTTAACAGCACGATCAAATGCTCCGTTTTTCTTAACAGAGCCGCCCCCGTAAAGGACTAATACTTTAGCGTCTTTAGGAATTTCATTATCAATATCTTCAATTCTGTTTCTTCCGAATAAAATCTTCGTTGGATTTTGGAATGTAAAATTTTGAATTTCATGTGTCATAACATATCACCTCGTTATTTCTTACTTTAATTGTACCAAAACTAAAAGACCTATTCTAAAATATCGGCTCTAAAAACAAAATAAACTGGACATTTGTCCAGTTTATCATTCTTAGCCTTTAATTTTTGTTTCAATATATTTTTTGAGACGATCTGCTGAAATTTCTTTTTCTAATTTAGAAACTTCAATAGGACTTAATGTGATTTCACAAGTAATAACGTCATTTTCATCATACGAAACAACGACTTCTCCAACATCCTCTCGTGATTCTCTCGTCACTTTAGGGAATAACGCTGCTAATTCTTTCTCAACTTCTACTGCGCAATGCTCTCTTAATAGTCGAAACTGTTCTGCGATAACTGTTGGAATATAATAGCAGTCCACTAATGTCATTTCTTCATCTTTTGAATTTCGGTTTGATTTTTTAGATTTCTTCATAAATGACCTCGTTTCTTTCTTCTTTTTTAGTATACAAAAATTCAGTACAGAAGGCAAAAACATTAAATTTATCCAAAGTTTATGTAGCTATTTTCCAAAACAGCAAATTCATGGTAAAATAGCTATGAATTACACTTAAAAGGAGATACTATGCTTACAATTAATATGCTAACTCGTGCAGACAGCGTTAAAGGACAAGGTGTCATGTCTGCGACTGAGGAACAAATAAACCTTGTAACAGAAGGATTAAAAGGCTATAACGTTGTTGTGAATCAACTTAAAATTGCTGACATTAACCACATCCATACCATTAATCCAGATTTTCTGTTCAAATCCTTTTTAAATAATAAAAAGCAACCAACAATTGCATCAGTTCACTTTTTACCAGAAACGCTCGAAAAAAGTATTTCACTTCCAAAACCAATTAAAGAGTTATTCTATAAGTACGTGCTCTCTTTTTATAAACAAGCAGACTACTTGGTAACTGTAAACCCTCGTTTTATTGATGATTTAGAAAAATATGGTGTGGATCGTTCTAAAGTAACGTACATTCCTAACTTCGTATCTCGTGAAACGTTCTATAAAATTACAGACCAATCCAAAGCAGACTTACGTAAAAAATTCGGATTGAATCCAGACCAATTTACTGTGGTATCTGCTGGTCAGCTTCAAATGCGTAAAGGTGTTCTTGAGTTTATTGATTTAGCAACTAAGATGCCAGATATCCAGTTCGTGTGGGCTGGTAACTTCGCATTTAAAGGGATTTCTGAAGGTCGAAAAGAAATCATGGAACACATGGATGATCTTCCAGATAACGTTCATTTCCTTGGTCTAGTGGAACGTGATCGTATGAATGAATTTTTTAATATGGGAGATGTCATGCTTCAACTTTCATTCGAGGAATTATTCCCAATGACGATTTTAGAATCGATGAACGCAAATATCCCACTACTCTTACGTGACTTACCAGAGTACAAACCAATTTTATTTGACTATTACTTAAAAGCAAACAGTCAACAAACGTTTAAAGACGAATTAACAAAACTAAAAGAAGACGCCGATTATTACGCAAAAGCCTGCGAAGGTTCAAAACGAGGCGAACAATTCTATTCAAAAGAAAGTATTCTAGAACAGTGGCAACAGTTTTATGATAAAGTTGCAACAGAAAGAAACTTATTATCATAAAGGAGAAATAATGACTACAGAAGAAATCAAACAAGGGAAGCCTCTTTCCCCTACGGCTCAAAAAGTCATGAACATCGCTTCGATTCTTGGAGCGATTGCGACAGTGGTCTTTATCGTCTGGGCATGGCAAAAAGGCCTCTTCACATCACAAGAGACGCTATCAGCCTATATGTTACAAGCGGGAATCTGGGGGCCACCAATCTTTATCTTCCTTCAAATTTTACAAACAGTGGTTCCAATTATTCCAGGAGCCCTCACTAGTATTGCTGGTGTCTATATTTACGGAAACTGGATTGGGAATGTATATAATTATATCGGAATTATTATCGGTTCAATTATTGCATTTTATCTTGCAAGACAATACGGTCAGCAATTTGTAAAATCAATGGTTAGTGAAAATACGTATAATCGCTATATCAATTGGCTAGATAAAGGGAAATGGTTCGATTACTTTTTCGCATTCATGATGTTCTTCCCTATTTCACCAGATGACTTCTTATGTATGCTTGCTGGTTTAACAAAGATGACTTACAAAAAATTCATCATCATCATTCTAGTTTGTAAACCATTCACATTAGCAGCCTATACCATCGGTTTAAAATTTATTATCGACTGGCTCTGGAAACTCCTCTAATAAAAGAACAAACCCTTGAGATTTTTTTCTCAAGGGTTATTTTTTATACTAGTCTTTCTTTTTAAATACTTGAACTGTTGCAAGAACAATGCCACTAATCATTACTGAAACAGCTAATAAAACTCCAGCTAATAAGAGCGGATTTTTACTTAAGCTTCTTAACCAGTTTGCAAATGTTCCTAAGTCGCTATTCTCATCAAACGATAAGATTCCACCATTTGTTGAACTTTCTGTTGATGAAGCTTCTTCAGTCGTTGTTTCATCAACGACCTTTGTAACTTTAAACACATTTGATTTAATATCTTTTGTTAGTGTCGGGAAAGTGTGTTCCACTACGATTTCATCCCCAACTAATTTAAATGTTGGTTTTTCATCGCCTTTTGTTAAAGCTTTAATATCTTTCTCCACTTTAATCTTTTGACCATCAATTTCATGAACACCAGCTTTTAATACTGTTTCTTCATGATATTCTGTAAATCCTTTTTCTAAAAGTGCATTCCCGAATTGTGCACGGTAAAATACACTCGTGTTATAGTCGCTCCAGCTACCAACACCCATTAAGACTTCAATCAGACGGCGACCTTTTCCTTTTGCAGTAATAACATGGTTTAATGCTGCATTTGGAGATGAACCTGTCTTAAATCCATCAACATCAAAATACCCTTGAGGCATTCCGCTTGCGAGTTGATTTAATGTATAGAATGTTTCTTCTACAGGAGTTCCTTCCATTGTTGTAACAGCAGGTTCTCTAGTAATTTCAAGAAATTCTGGATAGTTTTTTAAGAAGTAATAAGCTAAAGTCGCTAAATCTCGAGCTGTTGTTTGGTTGTACTCATCTGGCACCCCTTCAACAACATATAATCCACGGAACGCTGAAACAACAGCCCCACTAGGGTTATAGAACTTAGAATTTGTCATTCCTAATTCTTTGGCTTTATCATTCATCATCTTAATGTATTCTTCGTTTGTTTTACTAATCGCGTGTGATAACATCACTGTTGCTACGTTTGAAGAAGGATACATCATAAGATAAAGTAAATCGCGAACCGGATATTCAATTCCTGCTCTTATTTGGTTATTACTAATATCATCAATTGTAGAAATAGCTCTATCTTCTTCTGTTGCCGTAATTTTAGTATCTAATGTAAGTTTCCCTGCTTTAATTGCATCATACACAAGATACGCTGTCATTAATTTAGTAGTACTTGCTGGATCCCAAGGTTTATCGATATTATCACCATAGAGGATTTGCCCAGTCTCAGCATCCACTAAAATAGCTCCTTCAGGTTTGTAGTATTCACTAACGTCATACCCGTAACGAGCTGTAATCTCGAAAATATCCTCTTCAATCGGAAGTTCTTTCGACGTTGTTGTTGTCGTAGTTTGCTCTGTTGTCTCCGTTGCTTCAGTTGTTTCTGGAGCCTCTGTTTGTTCAACAACAGTAGTTCCTTCTCCCGGTTCTTGTGTTGTTTCTTCAGCAGCAATTGGTGCTAAAGCAGAAAGTGCAAATGTACATGTCATTATTCCCAAAAGAAACTTAAATTTACGTTTTTCCATTCCTATCCTCCTTGTAATTCAATTTATTTTACAAAGAAATTCTTAAGATTTCAAATAGAAAGAAGCAAATTCGTAACATTTTTGTAATCTTTACGAAATTTGCTTCCAACTTTTTTCAATATTCATCATTAAACGATTTAATCTTTCTACTCTTCTCTCCAATATAGAGAATACCAACACATTTTCATCGTTCAATTCAATGGTACCTAATACAATTCCATCATTATGAAGTTTTCTAGAAACACACTCTAAGTATTCTGTAACAGACTCCTTACTCGTACATTCGAGTAACTCTTGTAGTTGAATCCCTTTTAACAGTTTAAGGCGGGGTAGTTTATTGGCTAATGTTTTCGATGTGTCTCTCCAATAAATCTGCGTTGCATAGGCTTCCTTTTCAAGCGTTAAGAGCAATAGTAACCAATAGTCATCTTGCGCTTCTTCCAATAGGTCTGCGAATTCATCATTCCAGTCCTCGTCATCTTCACGCAATTCTTCAATCAATAAATCAGGATTATCAAAATAGCTTTCTAATAGCTCTCTGATACGTTCGCTATGCCCAGTAATGATATCTGCAATTTGATGATAGGCTTCCTCATCAGAATCACTATCCACTTCTACAGATTCATTATAAAATGGCTCATCCATCTCAAATTCATCTTTACGCTTATTCTTTCGATTAAATAACCACATAGGTTGCGCCTCACTTTGACTGAGTTCTTTTCCATAGTATATCAAACAAATTCCTAAGAATAAATATTTAAAATAAAAAAGCAGAAAGATTTCTCCTTCTGCTCGTTAATTACTCTAAATTGAATCTCCGTTAAAAATTGAGTTTTTAACGATGACGTAATCTACTTTGCGGATGGCTTCAATATCTTTACCACCTGCATATGAGATAGATGATTGTAAGTCTTGTTGCATTTCAATCAACGTATCTTGTAGAGATCCTTTATAAGGAACTACAATTTTTTTACCTTCAACGTTTTTACGTTCCCCTTTTTGGAATTCTGAAGCACTACCAAAGTATTCTTTAAACATTTGGCCATTCACTTCAACAGTCTTACCTGGAGACTCTTCATGTCCAGCGAATAATGATCCAATCATAACCATTGTCGCTCCAAAACGGATTGATTTTGCGATGTCTCCGTGAGTACGAATCCCACCATCGGCAATCAATGGTTTACGTGCAGCCTTTGAACACCAACGAAGTGCAGCAAGTTGCCATCCACCAGTACCAAATCCTGTTTTAATTTTCGTAATACATACTTTACCAGGTCCAATCCCTACTTTAGTAGCATCAGCACCAGCGTTCTCTAATTCACGAACGGCTTCTGGAGTACCTACGTTACCTGCAATCACAAATGACTCTGGTAAATGTTTTTTAATATGCTTAATCATGTCAATAACTGAATTAGAATGACCATGAGCGATATCAATTGTAATGTAATCAGGAACAAGTCCATTCTCTTTTAATTCTACAATAAAATCATATTCTTGAGGTTTTACACCCACACTAATTGATGAGATTAATCCACGTTCTTTCATTCGTTTTACAAATGGTAAACGGCTTGCTTCATCAAAGCGGTGCATAATATAGAAATATCCGTTTTCTGCTAAAAATTCAGCAACCGATTCATCAATAACGGTTTGCATATTTGCTGGAACCACTGGTAATTTAAAGGTGTGTTTCCCTAATTTAACCGTAGTATCACACTCCGAACGACTATTTACAATACATTTATTGGGGATTAATTGAATATCCTCATAATCGAATGCATTTAATTCAAACATTTAACATCCTCCTAATTCGTTAATGCGTACTTATGTAGTATACATGAATTCTCGTGAAAATGCATTAATTAATTTTCAGAATCTTTCAAATACTTCTACATTTAATACAAACAAAAAAGCCTAGGCGAACCTAGGCTATAAAAGTGTTGATTAGTCTTTTCTGCTTCCGAATAAACGTAAGATATCTAAGAAAATATTGATGAAGTCTAAGTATAATTCTAATGCTCCTAGAATAGCAATACCTTCTAATGCAGATTGTCCTTCGTAGTAGTCGTACATATTTTTTAATTTTTGAGTATCATACATTGTTAACACGGTAAAGATTACTAATGAGATACCAGACATAATCAATTCAACTACTGAACTATGGAAGAAGAACAAGTTAATTAAGCTAGCAATGATTAAACCTACCAAAGCTCCCATTGCTTGACGACCAAAACTTGTTAAGTCTTTCTTCGTTGTAAATCCAACGATTGATAAACCTGCGAATAACGCACAAGTTGATAAAAACGCTTGAACAATACTTCCTAAGTCATAAACTAGTGTTACTATGAAGAATGTAAATCCTGTTAATGCTGCATATAAACAATATGAAACAATATAACGAATTGGTCTACCAAGTTCTTCATAATTTGGACGCATTACAAATACAACTACTAATTGCGCAATAAAGATAATCCACATTCCGTATCCACGAGTCGTTACCATGAAATTAAAGAATGCACTATAAAGCGCTGGAACTGTACTGAATAGGTAAGCAACTAAAGCAGAAATTGCTAGTCCTCCAAACATCCAAGCATACACTTTCATAAAAAATTGATTGCGTCCAGCAACACTGGATTCAACACTATAATGATTATTTTCCATTATTTTGCCTCATTTCAAATTTTTATTATAGATACATTATAGCATATCTTTTACTAAACCGTAAATAAATTGTTCTGGTTCAAACGGTTGTAAGTCGTCCATTTGCTCCCCTAATCCGATAAATTTCACCGGAATGTTTAATTCATGACGAATCGAGAGGATCACTCCCCCTTTTGCAGTTCCGTCTAATTTCGTTAAAATCAAACCAGTAATGTTAATCGTTTCACCGAATTGTTTTGCTTGAACAAGAGCGTTTTGACCAGTCGTTGCATCTAACACTAATAATGTTTCATCAGCTCCTGTTTCAATTTCACGAGAAATAATACGATTCATCTTCTCTAACTCTTTCATCAAGTTTACTTTGTTTTGAAGACGACCCGCTGTATCGATTAATAAATAATCAAAGTTTTCTTCTTTGGCTTTCTTAATCGCATCAAATACAACTGATGATGGATCTCCACCTTCACGACCTGATACCACAGGAACACCTACACGTTCGCCCCAAACTTCTAATTGTTGGATAGCGCCGGCACGGAACGTATCTCCTGCAGCTAATAAGACTTTATTGCCTTCTTGTTTTAATCTCCAAGCGATTTTACCGATGGTGGTTGTTTTACCAACCCCATTCACGCCGACAAACATTAATACGGTAGGACGTCCTTCTGCTTTCTTCAATGCAGACAAGTTGTCTTCCCCTTTTTCGTAAATATCGACCATCTTCTCAATGATAACTTCTTTGACTTGGCCAGAAGTCGTTGCGTTTTGCAGACGAACTTCATCACGTAAGGCATCCGTAATCGCTAATGTCATCTCGAATCCTACGTCCGAAGAAATAAAGGTTTCTTCTAAATCTTCGAAGAAGTCTTCGTCAATTTCTCTAAAATCTGCAAGGAATTCGTTTAAACGGTCTGAGAAACTACGACGCGTTTTCTCCATCCCTTTGTCATATTTCTCAATGACAATCGACTCTTTCGTCTCCTCGTGTTTAATGACTTCATCTTCACCGGTAAAGGCACGTTTAATTCGATCAAATAATCCCATGTTTTCCCCTCACTTTACGCTTGTTTATTCATTTCTATAATATGATAAATGGCTTGCGCAACACCAGATTCTTCATTGGTTGCCGTCACATATTTCGCTACTTCTTTGACTTCTTTAGAACCATTGCCCATCGCAACTGGATAACCGACAACCATTAACATTGGTAAGTCATTTTCCTCATCACCACATGCTGCCATTTCATCTAACGAGATTCCTAGAATTTCTCCTAACATCTTTAAGCCATTTCCTTTTGAAACATGTTTTGGAACAACTTCTAAAAGAAACGTTCTCGATTTCATACAGTTGAAGCGTTCGAAGAATTCTTTTGGTAATTTTGCAATTCCTTCATCTAAAATTTCTTGTTCGATACAAAGAACAGCTTTATTAAAGATATGTCCTTCTTCAAAATCTTCCGGATTCTTTTGTTCAAAAGTAATTGGATGCGGTAATGTGTTATAAATTGACGGACGTCCTTTGGGAGGCGTTGGCTCGTATGCTCTTACAGTATCAATCATGACTAATGGAAGTCCTACTTTTGTAACTTCTTCATGGCAATACTTCATATCTTCAACAGTATGTCCTGTTTCATAGACGATTTCTCCATGTTTTGTTTTTTGAATTAAACCACCATTGAAGTTAATCGCGTAGTCATCATCACCCATTAAGTCTAGTTCTTCAAGTAAGTGGACAATACTTACAATTGGTCTACCTGTACAAAGAACCACTTTAATCCCCTGTTCTTTGGCCAATTTAATCGCTTTTTTATTCTCTTCTGTTATTTTCTTTTCACCTGTTAATAATGTTCCATCTAAATCTAATGCAACTAATTTAATCAAATATAAAACTCCTTTAAGCATTTCTGCTCTCATTATACATTCATTGAACGTATCTAGTATATTATACCACAAAACGGGCCGCTTCGTACTGCAAAAAATAAGAGGTAGACATAAAAATCTACCTCTTATCTATTATTTAACTTCTTCCAATTCATCAAAGTCTTCAAACTTAACAGAAGCAAGTTTTGAGACACCAGATTCTTGCATAGTTACTCCATACAATACATCTGCTTCTTCCATCGTACCACGACGGTGAGTAATAACGATAAATTGAGTACTATTCGTAAATTCCTTCAAGTAACGTCCATAACGAGTAACGTTAGCCTCATCCAGAGCTGCTTCAACCTCATCGAGTAAGCAGAATGGAACTGGTTTGACCTCAAGAATTGCAAATAGTAAAGCGATAGCCGTAAAGGCACGTTCTCCACCAGAAAGTAAGCTGAGTGATTGCAACTTTTTACCAGGTGGTTGAGCAATAATCTCAATCCCTGTCTCAAGAAGGTTATCTGGATCTGTTAATTCAAGCGTTGCACGTCCTCCACCAAATAAGCGCGGGAATGTGCGTTCGAATTGACTACTTACCGCATCAAACGTTGTCTTGAAGCGAGTTGTTACCTCTTGATCCATTTCTGTAATAGTTTCTTCTAACGTTTGTTTCGCTTCTAGTAAATCTTGTTGTTGCGCTGTCAAGAATGTGAATCGTTCTTGTACCGCTTCAAACTCTTCAATCGCTAACAAGTTTACAGCACCCATTTGTTCGATTTGTTGTTTTAAACTACGAACAAGTTTTGAAGCTTCTTCAATCGACATGTCGAGTGTTGTTTTAGCAATCGCTGCTTCAAATGTTAACTCGTATTCTTCACTCAAGTACGTTAATTTTTGGTCAATTGAGATTTCGAAACGATTCGCTTTTGTTTCTAATCGAGTTTGATTCTTCAATTGATCTTGCAATTGATGTTGTGCTTGCGTACGAGCTGCCTCAGACTGTTTCACATGAATTTCTAAAGCGGCACGTTCTTCACGCAATTCTTTAATGAGGGCATCCAATTCATCCACTTGAGTTTTTAACGCGTCAAATTCTTCTTGGATTTTTGCGTAAATGGCCTCATCTTCCTCTTGATTACGAGATTGTTCAGATTTCTTAGAGTGTAATAGTTCAATTTGATCTTCTAAACGTGTTTTTTGAAGTTTTGTTTGATGAATTTCACGTTTTTCTTGGTTAAATTGTTCTTGTACACGAGCGCGATTTGTTCCAAGTTCTTGCAGTTCTTTTTGTTTCTCTTGGATTTGTTGAGATTTATCTTCGTTCGATAATTGAAGATAATCCAATTCTTTTTTCAACGCTTTATTCGCCTTTTGTAAAGCTGCTAATTTTTCATGATTCTCAACGTATTGTTCTTCCAATTGCTCATACGCTTCAATCAATTCATCCATCTCAAATTGATTTGCTTGTTGAATACGCTCATGTTTTTGAACTTCTTCAAGTGCAAATTTTGATTGAAATTCTAATTGATTAAGTTCTTGTTCGAGTTGAACATAAGTGGAGTTCATTTCACGATACTCTTCTTCTAGCTTGTTCTTTTCAACGGTCACTTTTTGGAATTGTGCGGATAATTTTTCATATTCCGCTTTTGCTTCTTCGAATTGCTTCGTCACTGTTTCTAGTTGACTGTTACGTCGAACGAGTGATTGTTGGCCAGAGTTCTTAGAAGCTCCCCCTGTCATCGAACCACCAGCATTGACAACGTCTCCTTCAAGTGAAACCAAACGATAACGATAACTCAGTTGCTTCGCCAATTGTTGTGCTACTTCTAACGTAGTAGTTACAAGCGTCGTTCCTAGTAAGTTTTTGATAATAGACGTATATTTTTTATCCGTTGAAACGAGTTCACTAGCGATTCCGATAAAACCATCGACTTTTTTCGCTTGGCTTAAAACTGTATCTGGTACTTGTTTTTCTTTAATAATCGATAATGGTAAGAATGTTGCACGTCCTAGACGATTTGTTTTTAAATAGGTAATCGCTTTGGCAGCAGCCTTCTCATCCGTTACAACGATATGTTGGCTCGTTGCTCCTAGAGCAATATCAATCGCTGTCGTTAATTTCTCATCCACACGAATCAGTTCCGCAACAGAATTCACTACTCCCGGCAATTCTGATTTATGTTTAAGAACTTCACGAACCCCTTGATAGTAACCCGCATAGTCTTCAGAAACTTGTTTCAAGCTTCGAACGGTTGCTTGTAATTGTTGAAGATGGCGTTCTTTTTCCATCCCTTCACTAGAAAGAGTTGAATGTTCTTCACTCACTTTAGCAAGTTTTTCTTTTAGCTTAGAAAGTTGTTTGGCAACTGTTTCTTTTTCTTTTGTAGTTACCTCTATTTTTTCAATAAACGCATTTGCTTTTTCTTCTAAAGCACGATGTTCTTCATCGAAGGAATCAAAACGCTCTGTCATTTTTTCTTGAGTGTTTTGATTGACTTCCATTGCCTTCTCTAAGTTTTTCTCTTGGTTTAATAAACGTGAGATTTCTTGTAATTGTTCAATATAACGATTTTGAAGGTTTTTAACGTTCTCCTCGTTACTCTGACTTAATTGGTCTAATTCTTCAACTAATTGACTCCAAGCCTCTTCTACGTTCTTTAATTCAACCTTACGCTCGACTTGATTCTTTTCAAGCTGTGCTAGTTTTGCTTCCACTTCTTCTAACTCACGAAGAGCAGCAGCTAATGCTTCTTGATTTTCCTCATCACTACGTTCAGCGAATTGACGACGTTGCTCGAATACTTTACGTTGACCATCCAATTGTTCAACTTTTTGGATTAATTCCACGTATTCTTCTTGCTTAGCATCTAACTCTACATTACGTGTTTCAAGTTGCATTTGATTTTCTTCAATATCAACTTGAAGAGCCTCTAATGTTGCTTCCGTTTGCGCTAATTGTTCTTGCAATTGTTCTACTTCTTGAAGAGCTACTTTCCACTGCGCATTTAACGTTTCGATTTCGACTGCTAAAAGTGCTGTTTCTACATCTTCTAACTGTTCCTTCTTCGAAACATACGCAATCGCCTTTTCACGCTGTTCTTCCAGTGGTGCTAATTGTCCTTCAATCTCATGAAGAATATCTTCCACACGATTCAAGTGATCTTGCGTTTGATTCAATTTACGTTGGGCTTGATTCTTACGGTCTTTGTATTTTAATACTCCAGCCGCTTCTTCGATAATCATTCGACGTTCTTCAGGCTTTTCGTTAAAGATTTGCTCAACTTTCCCTTGAGAAATCAAAGCAAAGGAGTCTTTCCCTAACCCTGAATCCATCATTAAGTCTGTAATATCTTTCAAACGAACAGGTTTCTTGTTAATTAAGAAATCACTTGCCCCATTACGATTCAAACGACGCGTTAACACGACTTGTGTTTGATCGGTTGCCAACACTTTGTCTTCGTTGTTGATATATAGATTGACTTCCGCAATATTCACTGGTTTTCTTGTTTGAGAACCTGCAAAAATTACGTCATCCATCCGTTTTCCACGTAAACTTTTAGCCGATTGTTCCCCAAGAACCCACTTAATGGCTTCAGAAAGGTTGGACTTTCCACTACCATTAGGTCCTACAACCGCAGTCACGCCTTTATCGAATTCAATTGTTGTCTTATCGGCAAATGATTTAAATCCCGACATTTCAATTTTTTCTAATTGCATGCTTTAATCCTTTCTTTCTATGAAAGAGAACTGTTTGTCAGTTCTTCCATAGTCAATTTTGCAGCCATTTGTTCGGCTGCCTTTTTCGTTTTACCACTCGCAGTTTTGTATTTCTTCCCATCCACAGTTACTTGAACGGTAAATACTTTATCGTGCGAAGGTCCTTCTTCTTTAATCAATTCATAACGAATATGAACAGTACCATTTTGTTGTAAATACTCTTGTAATTCTGTTTTGAAATCAGTAATCAGTTCATAACGTCCATTTTTTATTTTAGGAACAATCACATGGTCTAAGAAACGTTGTACTTCTTCCATGCCTTTATCTAAATAAAGAGCACCAATAAACGCCTCGAATACGTCACAGAGAACTGCTGGCTTTTCACGCCCACCGCTCAATGTTTCTCCTTTTCCTAGAAGCATATACTCATTTAGAGAACATTCCTTTGCAAGCATCGATAAGCTATCTTCGCAAACGATTTGAGCTCTAAGTTTTGTTAATTGTCCTTCTTTAAAATGAGGAAATTGTCTAAAAAGCCAATCTGAAATATTGAGTTCTAAAACGGCATCTCCAAGAAACTCGATACGCTCATTATAGATTCCCTTCATCTCTTTATGCTCATTGGCATACGAAGAGTGAGTCATCGCTTCGACGAGCAATGCCTCGTTTTTAAACGAAATATCGAACTTCTCTTTTAAAATTGCTGAGAGTGCTTGTATCTCTTTCATGATGGCCTCCTGAAAAATTCCTTATCTTCAATATTATACGCGTTTTGAGGTTAGATTACAAATTTACGCCACAAAAAACGGCTTGAATTCAAAGTTTCAAGCCGTTTAAAAATTCTATTTACGATATCCTTTTACGCAATATTGATTTTTCTCTTCATCATAGTTTAATGACTCTACAAGAGTACGCTGTTGAAGCTGATTCAACTCTTTCGTTTGGGTCACTTCTAACCATTCTTCATAGTAGGTCATTTGCGCTTTGACTTGTTCTTTCAGGAAAGCTTTTAATCGTTCCACATCTGCTTCCTTCACTGCAGAAATTTGAATCGATGGGTAAAGATTTGGTTGAAATTCGCCTTCAATCAAATCTGTCTTATTGTAGACTGTGACCATCGGAATTTCTTGCATTTCTAAGTCATTTACTAAATCAATTACGGTCTTTTCATGTAGTGAAAATTGAGCATTTGACGCATCCACGACATGAACTAACAAATCGACATCTGCACTTTCTTCAAGTGTGGATTCAAACGCATGAATCAATGTCGTTGGCAACTCTTGAATGAATCCAACTGTATCCGTTAAAGTGACTTCAAAGTTCGGGAACAAGTCCACTTGTCTTGTTAATGGGTCTAACGTTGCAAACAATTGATCCATTTGGTAAGTCCCCGCATGTGTTAATTGATTTAAAATCGTAGACTTCCCAGCATTCGTATAACCGATTAATCCAAGTTGGAATCCATTAGAACTCTTTCTCTTCTCGCGTGAACGTTCACGGTGTTTCTTGATTTGTTCTAACTGTTCTTCAATATCTTGGATTTGTTTACGAATATAACGTCTATCGGTTTCTAAACGCGTTTCCCCTGGACCACGTGTTCCGATTCCCCCACCTTGACGAGACAAGCCTTCACGTTGTCCTGAAAGACGAGGTAGTAAGTAGTTTAATTGCGCGAGCTGCACTTGAAGTTTCCCTTCTTTAGAGCGAGCACGCATTGCAAAAATATCTAAAATTAATTGCACGCGGTCAATGATACGACAGTTAATCGTTTCATTGAGATTTTTCACCATCGAGCCTGTGAGCGATTGATAGAATACAACAAGATCCACTTCTAGTTCATCGACAAGATGGCTGATTTCTTCCACTTTTCCCTTTCCAACAAGGGTACGTCCACTAATCGACTCACGTTTTTGGGTCACTGTAGCAACCACCTCACCCATTGCTGTATCGACTAATTGCGCAAGCTCTTGGTTGGCATATGCGAAATCTTCATCCGTTTGCGTCGTTTGTACGCTTACGATTAATACGCGTTCTCTTTGTTCCATTCTATCCCTCCTCTACAAAAACTGATAGTTCTTCTAATAGTTCTTCTTTCTCGTTTGTATTCTCTAATAAATTCACCCAACGAATTTGTGGAAGACGATTTCTAAACCACGTTAATTGACGTTTCGCGTATCGTCTTGAGTTTTGTTGAATGGTCGCAATAATCGCCTCACGCGACTGCTCCCCTTCAAAATATGGAATCCATTCCTTATATCCAATTCCACTAATCGATTGGATATCTAGCCCTTTTGATTTTTCATATAAATCTCTTGCTTCTTCTTCAAGACCTGCCCCGCACATCAGTTCTACACGCAAATTAATACGCTCATATAGAAGTGCGCGGTCTGTATTTAAACCAATAATAAACGCATCATAGTGCGGCGTTTTTTGAATTTCTAGGCTTGAAAATTTCTTACCGGTCGCATGAATGACTTCTAGCGCACGAATCACGCGTCTAGGATTATTGACTGAAATTTTAGCAGCAGCCTCAGGGTCTACTTCATTCAGTTCATTCCAAAGTGATTGAGACCCTTTTTCTTCCAGTTCTTTTTCTTTTAATAAACGAAAGTCCGGATCGTTGGAACCCTCTCCGCTATAATGAAACCCATATAGTAGTCCTTCGATATAAAGTCCAGTACCACCAACAATAATCGGTAGCTTCCCGCGACTCGTAATCTCTGCAATCGCTGCTTCTGCCTTCTCTTTAAAGTCACTTGCAGTAAAAGGTTCATCCCACTCACAAATGTCTAGTAAGTGATGAGGAACGCCTTCTTTTTCTTCCTCAGTCACTTTTGCAGTTCCAATATCAAGCCCCTTATACACTTGAAGCGAGTCTCCATTAATGATTTCGCCATTGAAGTGTTTTGCAAGTTCAATACTGAGAGCGGTTTTTCCTACCGCAGTTGGTCCCACGATGATCATAATTTTTGGTAGCTTATCGCTCATAATTCTCCTTTAATTGTAACGCCTTTCCCGGAAAGTCCGTAAAAATAGCTTCAATCTGTAGTTCAAAGCAACGGTTCATGTCTTCATCTTTATTCACGGTCCATACACGTAAAGGCAACTGATTCGTATTCCATTCAAGTGTCCAATCGAGTAACTTTAAATCAGGATGATACGATTCTTTTTTAAGCATAACATCCCCTTTATTCGCCCACTCCTTGGACTCAAAGAGCAGCCCAATTTCTTGAGAGGGATTTGCTTGTTTCAGTTCAACAAGTGTATAAGGATTAAAGCTAGAATAGACAATTGCAAATGGCCAAGTAGCAGTACTTTGCAATGCGAGACATTTCTCAACTAGACCTTCATATTGAATAATATCTGTTTTTAACTCAATATTTAATTGCCCGTTAAAGTTCAACTCTTTTAATAAGTGAAGCACCTCTTCAAGTGTGGGTATCTTCTCACCTGCAAAGGAGTTATGAAACCAACTTCCTGCATCCATTCCTTTGATTTCTGCTAGTGTTAAGTTTCTAATTTCTCCGGTTCCATTAGTTGTACGGTCGACCGTTTCATCATGAATAACGACTAATTGCCCATCCTTTGTTAGGTGGACATCGAGTTCTATGCCGTCACTACCGACACGCACTGCTTCTTTAAATGAAGCAAGTGTGTTTTCTGGATGAGTCCCTTTACTCCCTCTATGTGCAAAGATTTTTGTCATTTGCGTTCACCTTCTGCTCGTGTATCATTTTCCTGTTTAATTGCGTTTGAAATTTGTAATAATTCTTTTGCGTTTTCAAGTGTTAATGCTGTAATCGTCGTACCTGAAAGCATACGTGCGATTTCTTCTGTACGTTCTGTTTCGTTCATTACTTTCAGAATCGTATGCGTACGTTCACCTTCTTCAACTTTCTCAATATGAATATGCGTATCCGCCATACTTGCCACTTGTGGTAAATGCGTAATACTCAACACTTGCGCATATTCAGAAATATAGTGCATTTTAGAAGCAATTGCCTGCGCCACACGTCCGCTAACTCCTGTATCCACTTCGTCAAAAATAATCGTTCCAACGAGTTGTTCTTTCGTGAAGATGGATTTCATCGCTAATGTAATACGCGACAACTCACCACCAGAAACAATCTTGCTAAGAGGTTTCAATGGTTCCCCTTTATTCGTCGAAATATAAAACTCAACAAGATCAATTCCTGTTTCAAGTAAGGCTTCTGATGTCTCAAATTGAATAGCAAATTGCGCATTCTCCATATAAAGACCGTGCAATTCACTCACAATATCTGCCTCTAAGCGTTTAGCGACTTCACGACGAATGCTTGAAATCTTCTCTGCAATCGCGAAGGCTTCAAGAGTCGCCTGCTTCAACACTTTTTCAGTTTCAGCGATTAACGCTTCTTTATTTTCAATCTTATTCAAAGCATCTCTTGCTTTATCTTGGAAGGCTAGAATTTCTTCTGCATCATCCCCATATTTACGTTTTAATTGATAGTAAACATCGAGACGTTCTTCGATAAAGGCCAGACGTTCTTCATCAAACTCAGCATTCTCAATTTCATGACGGATCGCACTCGCAGCGTCTTGTAATTGATAATAAGCCTCGCTCATTTGCGTAGAAAGGGTCTTGAAGCTTGTTGAAATGGACTCCAAGCTTTCCACTTCACGTGTCGCTTCACCGATGGCATCGACACTTGAATATTCTTCCCCTTCAAGGGCAGCAAGAGCTGTTTGAAGTGCCGTTTGGATTTTTTGGAAGTGTGTAAAGTACTCTTTTTCTTCGCTTAATTGCTCTTCCTCACCTACATAAATATTGGCTTCTTCGATTTCTTGCAATTGGAATTTCAGCATATCTACGCGTTGTGCGTCTTCTTTTTCTGCTGTTTGCAACGCTCTGAGTTCTTGTTTAGCATCTACGACTTTTGCATAAGCTTCATCGTACATAGTCTTCAATTCGCCCATTTGATGGTGTGCGAACTCATCTAATAGTCCTAAGTGTTTCTCTTCGTTTAATAATAAGAAATGCTCATTTTGGCCATGGATATCGATTAAATAAGGTCCGATTTGTTTGAGGAGCGCTACTGTGGCTAACTGTCCATTAATACGGCAGTTTGATTTTCCATTTTGCAATAGTTCACGTTGAATCATTAATTCGTCTTCAACAACTTCAACCCCGAATTCTTGCAACTTTTCAACAACGGAAGGATCCTCAATTCGGAAAACACCTTGAATCAAGGACTTTTCTTCACCATACCGAATCATTTCGAGAGATGCACGTTCACCAATTAATAGGCCAACCGCATCAATAATAATCGATTTACCAGCGCCCGTTTCCCCGGTCAAAACCGTCATACCTTTTTCAAACGTACACTGAACTTCTTCGATAATGGCAAAATTTTTAATATAAATCTCTTGAATCAAGTTCGTCACCCTTTACTTTTTTAATCGTTGCGCTTCTCTTACAGTCTCACGCGCGAGTTCTTCAAACGAATGAACTTCACTTGGAGCTGTATTTTTTAAATGCGCTAAAAATTCAATATTCCCACTTCCACCAGTAATTGGTGAATACGTTACTTTTTCAACGGTAAATCCAATTTGTTCACTGAAACTTAAAATATCCACTAATACATCTTCATGAACTTTTGGATCACTCACAATCCCTTTTTTTCCGATGCGCTCACGACCCGCTTCGAATTGTGGTTTAATCAACACGAGCACGTCCCCGCCTTCTTTTAGAATTGGCTTTAATGGCGGTAAAATCAGCTTCAATGAGATAAATGATACGTCAATCGAAGCCACATCTGGTTGCCCTTTGGTGAAATCATCTGGTGTTGCGAAACGGAAATTCATACGCTCCATAACAACCACACGTTCATCTTGGCGAAGTTTATAATCTAATTGGTTATACCCCACATCAAGCGCGTAACTTTGTTTAGCACCATTTTGTAAGGCCGCATCTGTAAAGCCACCAGTAGAGGCACCAATATCTAATAAAATCTTCCCATCAACACTGACATCGAATTCTTTTAAGGCTTTTTCTAATTTCAAGCCACCACGAGACACATATTTCAACGGTTCCCCTTTAATCATTAATGAACTCGTCACAGGAATTTTCTCTCCTGGCTTATCGTATCGGTTATGGTTCACCGCATCCACAATCTGTCCTGCCATGACAAGACGTTTGGCTTTTTCTCTGGAATCTGTCAATCCTTGTTGGACGACTAGAATATCCACACGTTCTTTTTCCATTTGTTACTCCTATATTTCTAAATACGTTAAAAATTCAACGAGTAGCGCCTTTGTTAGTTGGTTTTCTGGCGTAAATACCACTTCTTCCAATGCACGCTTACAAGAGGCGATTTCGCTTGCTAAGGCCTCTTTTGCCCCTTCTACTCCTAAGAGACTCGGATACGTATTTTTACTTAGTTCTGAATCCTTACCTGTTTCTTTACCGGTTTGCTCACTTGTCCAGCAAACATCTTGCAAATCGTTTTGAATTTGGAATGCTAGGCCAAAGTGAGTCGCATACGAAACAAAAGCTTCTTTCATCTTCGCATCATTGATAAAAAGATTGCCGAGACGGACAGCAGCTAGTAACAACTCGCCTGTTTTCTCACGATGGATTTCTTTCATTTGTTCCAGAGTAATCGTCACTTCTTCACTAGCGATATCCTTCATTTGGCCTGAAATCATTCCGCTCATACCAGAAGCTGTTGATAAAATCTTCACGGATTCCACTAATGGATCCGCTTCTAAATTGGCATTCGCAGCAACCTCAAATGCTAATGTGAGCAATGCATCCCCTGCTAAAATCGCGGTCGCTTCATCAAACGCCTTATGAAGGGTTGGACGACTACGACGCAGGTCATCATCATCCATTCCTGGTAAGTCATCATGAATTAGAGAATACGTATGAATCATCTCTAAGGCACATGCCAAGTCTAACACTGCTTCATTATTGGCTGTTCCAGCAGAACCAACTGCTAGTGTTAGAAGTGGTCTAATACGTTTCCCGCCTGATTGTACAGCGTATAGCATCGCTTCTTTCAACCTTGCATCTGAAGGTCTATTTTCAATCAGCTGCGTTAAGTGAATAGCTACATCTTGCTGAAGTTGTTGAATAACATCCTTCACCATAAGATTATGCCTCTTTTCCTTCTGCATTCACTGTAATCATCGCACGAACGGTTTCTTCCGCTTTTGTCAATGTTTCATTACAAAATTGGCTTAATTCCATGCCTTCTTTGAATTTATCAAGCGCTTCGTCTAATGGAACATTTCCACTTTCTAATTGGCGCACGATTTGTTCTAAGGCACCCATTGCTTCTTCGAATTTCATTTCTTTTTTAGCCATTATAAACTCTCCTTATTTTTTGCTGTGACAGTAGCATTCACTAAACCATCACTGAGTCTGATTTCAATTGGTTGTTTTTCTTCAATTTGGTCAACGGATTTCACGATATCGCCGTCTTTAAACACAATACCGTATCCACGCGTCATAATCTTTAACGGACTAAGTAAATCCAATTTCTCCACTAATTGTTGGAACCGGATTTGCTTATCCTGTAAGTAATTTTGATTGCTATCGACTAATTGCTTATGCAACCATTCGAGCTTTTGCTTTTGTTGAATTAATAATTGTTCTGGTGACACTAATTGCAGACGGTGCGTAAATTGCATCGACTGTTGTTTAGCCAGGTGAAGTCTTTGTTGCATGCCTTGCATTAGTTTTAATCGTAATTGATCGACTTGTTGTGCATAGACTTCATACATCCGCTCTGGTTTTACAAAAATACCAGACTTCTCTAATTTACTTAATAACTCTTTTCTTGTATTCAACTGATTGAGCATCGTTGTTTGCAAGCGACCCGTTAAGTTTCCAAGGGTTAAATGAATGTCATTTAAGACTGGCGTTGCAAGTTCTGCTGCGGCAGTCGGTGTAGCTGCACGTTGGTCCGCGGCAAAGTCTGTTAACGTCGTATCTGTCTCATGCCCTACACTCGAAATGATTGGGAGGGAGAACGAAGCGACACGTCTAACAACTGGTTCCTCGTTAAAGGCCCATAAGTCTTCGATGGAACCTCCACCACGACCAATAATCACCACATCGGCATCCGACTGTTCTACTAAGTCTAAGTTTTTAAGAATACTTGGAACAGCGTGTACTCCTTGCACCACGGTTGGATATAACACGAGTTGCGCGATTGGAAAACGTCGAGCTACCGTTGTTTGAATATCACGGATAACAGCCCCTGTATCACTGGTTAGAATCGCAATTTTCTTTGGAAATACAGGAATTGGTTTCTTCGGTCCTGCAAATACGCCTTCTTCCGTTAATTTCTTCTTCAACTGCTCATAGGCTTGATAAAGAGCTCCAACCCCATCTGGTTCCATGTGCTCGATAATCATTTGGTATTTCCCGGATTTTTCATATACCGTAACACGCCCAATCACAAGAACCTTCATCCCTTCTTCTGGTTGGAATTGAATTTTCTTGTATGCTCCTTGGAACATCGTTGCTGCGATAATCGCATTTTCATCCTTCAAGTTGAAATACTTATGCACACTATTTTTATTAAAGTTCGAAATTTCTCCCGTCAAATAAACGCGGTCTAAGTGCGGATCACGGTCAAATTTTGTTTTAATATACTTCGTCAGCGCACTGACGGTTAAGTATTCTTGTTCCATGTCCTACTCCTTCTTACTTTTTGCATTTTTTACAGTTTGGGCTAGTAGCATTGCTATCGTCATTGGGCCCACTCCACCTGGAACTGGTGTAATAGCACTTGCAAGTGGCGCCACCTCTTCGAAATCGACATCTCCGCAGAGTTTCCCTGCTTCATTACGATTAATCCCGACATCGATGACAACGGCTCCTTCTTTCACGAAGTCTTTTGTAATAAGCCCTGCTTTTCCAACTGCACTAATCAAAATATCAGCACGTTTAGCAACTTTAGCTAAATCTTTGGTACGGCTGTGGCAAACTGTAACTGTCGCCCCATGATTCAATCCTAAAAGCGCCATTGGACGGCCGACAATCGTACTTTGGCCGATAATGATCATTTCTTTCCCAACAAGATCAATATGGTATTCCTTGAAGAATTCCATGATTCCTTGTGGTGTACATGGAACAATTGATTCATCCTTTTGCAACAACTTCCCTAAGTTCACAGGATGGAACCCATCCACATCTTTTTCAGGAATAATCGCTTCTAAGACAACATCTGTATCAATGTGTTTTGGTAGGGGCAATTGCACCAAAATCCCGTGAACGCTAGCGTCATCATTGAGTGTATTCACGTATTCTAATAACTCTTCTTGTGTCGTTTCTTCAGCGAGGCGAATCACGTTTGAATGAATGCCTACTTCTGTTGCTGCACGTTCTTTGTTACGCACGTACACTTGGCTAGCTGGGTCTTCTCCAACAAGAATAACCGTAAGTGAAGGTGTGATTCTACTCTTAGAAAGTTGCTGTACTTCCTGTTTTAGTTCTTCTCTTATTTTTCCAGCTAATGCTTTCCCATCTAGAATTTGCGTCATAGAAGTCTCCTTTTTCTTAAAATAATGTTGATAAAAAAAAAATATGTATAGTGAAATTAACAAATGTGTGAATTAACATATATGTTAATTTTTGAGTGCGAAGAAGGTTGCAGTGATTGGAGTTCGGTTGCTCACATCCTGTTTTAGTTGAGTTCGGGCTCGTAGCTTTCGCGTTCCTTTCCGACAATTATCCGCACGTCCTTATCGGACGCTTGCGTTAATTTCGGTAAAGGGTCGAAAGCTGACCACTCGCCCTCACATCCTATTTTAAAAAAGAGTCTGAAAGTGTTGCTTCAGACTCTTCGTGTAGTAGAATCTTACCCGTTTACTAAGTTTGATAAGATACCATTAATAAATTTCGCTGATTTTTCGTCACTGTAAGTTTTTGCGATTTCAATTGCTTCGTTTAACGCTACAGTTTGTGGAACTTCTAATTCTGGAGAAGTCATTTCGAAAATAGCCACTCGCATGATGATTAAGTCTAAACGGACGATACGGTTTAGCTTCCATCCTTTTAAGTACTTTTCGATTAATGCGTCTATTTTTTCGACATTGTTTTGAACTCCTCGCACTAATGCTATGCTGTATGCAATCTCTGGAACTTCGTTAAGTAACTCCTCTTCCGTAATTGCTTCGATAGAATAAGGTGAATCTTCTGAGCATTCCAACGCAAGACTGAGCGCATCTACAATGTGCATTTCAGGCGACACATCTAGTTGGTATAAGGCTTGAATCGCCAATACTCGTAGTGCTCGTCTTTTTAATGGTTTACGACTCACTATTCATCCCCCAATTCAAATAATTCTGCATCCGTGTGGTGCACTGGTAAAATTTCTTGAACGTGAACATTCACTTGTGAAATCACTAATTCGCAGCTGAATAATAATTGTTCTTTAATTTTATTTTGCAATACGAGAGCTGTTTTTGGAATTGAAACACCGTAATCTACATTTCCGTAGATATCGATGACGAATTGTCCGTTTTCTTCTGTTAAATAAGCCCCTTTAGATAATTGTTTTCCACCGAAAATAGTGTTTAAGAATCCAGGAACTGGATAGAAGCCTTCCACTTGTGCAGCTACAATCCCTGCAATGCTCTCGATAACTTCAGGAGCAATTTCGATTGCACCTAGTTCTTGATCTTTAGAATATTTTTTGATTTGTTCCATTTTGTAACCTCCCTGTTTGATAGAAAATTACTCATAAAAAGTTTTTCCAATTCTAATTTAGTTTACCATGAAACAGCTATTCTCACAACTACCGTCTATTTTAGAGAATAATGAGTTCACGAGGAACTTTTTGAATTACTTCGCCGCCTGTTTCATTGATAATAATGTCGTCTTCGATACGTACTCCACCAACTCCTGGAAGATAAATTCCTGGTTCATTTGTAATGACGTTTCCTGGTACAAATGCTTGTGTCGCAATACGAGAAACGTTAGGTGCTTCGTGGATTTCAAGACCAATTCCATGTCCTGTTGAGTGAGTAAAGTATTCGCCATAACCACGGCTTGCAATGTAGTCACGAGCAATCTTGTCTAATTCTACCCCTGTTTTACCAGGACCTGCTGCTTGGCTTACTTTCAATTGAGCTTGTAAAACAATATCGTGAATCTCTTTTAATTGGTCAATTGGTTCACCTACAGCAATCGTTCTAGTCATATCTGACACATAACCATTGTAGTAGCAACCAAAGTCAAGAGTTACTAGGTCCCCTGATTCAATCACTTTTGCACTCGCTACACCGTGAGGCATTGAAGAACGAACTCCACTAGCAACGATTGTGTCAAATGAAACTCCTGTTGCACCAAGTCCTCGCATATAGAAGTCTAGTTCATTTGCCACTTGGATTTCAGTGACACCTGGTTTGATGAAATCTAAAATGTGTAAGAATGCAGCATCTGAGATACGGCATGCTTCACGGATTGTTTGGATTTCACCTTCATCTTTGACCTCACGAATTGTTTCTACAATGTTTTGTGTTGGAATTAATGCTGTATCAAAAGCATCTTCGAAAATTTCTAATTGTGAAACGGAAACATGGTCTGCTTCAAATCCAACAAATTTCAAGTCGTTTTCGCGAATAATTTTTTCAAATGCTGGAACCCAACCTGTCTTATGTTCAATCACGTGGAATCCTTTTGCTTGTTGTTGTGCCTGTTGTGTATAACGAGCATCTGTTACAAAATAAGCATCCGTCAATGTGATTAATGCAAAACCTGTTGTTCCTGTAAAGTTTGCTAAATAACGTAAATTGTATGGGCTATATACAATCAAACCATCAATTTCTTGTTCTTTCATGGAATTTCTTACTTTTTCTAAACGTGTCATAAATTATTCCCTCCAATGAAAATGGTAACTCTAGTATAACAAAAAAGAGCCTAACAAAAAAGTCAGGCTCCTTGGAATTTTCATCAAATTCTAATATTGATTAAATCGCTCTAAACGTTGGCTTACAATTTCTTCTTTCGATTTCAATGACCACTCATTTAATTGAACTTCTAATTGTTCTCTCATGTCCAAAGCAATCTCTTCGTTTGTCTTTTTCTTTTCTGGAATAATGCGGTCAACAATCTTTTGCGCCAACAAATCCTTACTTGTGAATTTCATGAGTTCAGCGGCTTGACTGGCTTTTGAACCGTCCTTCCACAAGATGGATGCAAATCCTTCTGGAGAAAGAATCGAATACATCGCATATTCCATCATCCAAACTTCATTGGCTACGGCAAGCGCTAATGCACCACCGCTTCCGCCTTCACCACAAAGAATGGCGATGATTGGAACTTTCAAGTGGCTCATAATGCGAAGATTATCCGCAATGGCTTCACCGATACCACGTTCTTCTGCAGTTGCCCCGCAGAAAGCACCAGCCGTATTAATAAACGTCACAACTGGACGGTTAAACTTCTCAGCTTGTTTCATCAAACGTGCGCTCTTACGGTATCCTTCTGGATGGACTTGGCCGAAGTTTGTCTTCAAGTTTTCTTGAAGCGTATGTCCCTTCTCCATCCCAATTACTGTCACAGGTTTGCCGTTTAACGTCGCGATTCCACCTACAAGAGCTTTATCATCGGCGTAGTAACGGTCACCATGTAATTCAATAAAGTCGTCAAATACGGCGTTAATCCATTCCTTTGTCGTTGGACGTTTGACATCACGCGCCAACGAAACAATTTTCATTGGTTTCATGCATTCGACTCCTTTCTATGAAGGACAAGTAGACGATGAATCATCTTCTTCATTTCTTTACGGTGAACTACCGCATCGATAAATCCTTGCTCAAGAACCGTTTCAGCTTGTTGGAAATCATCTGGAAGTTTTTGGTTCATGGTTTGTTCCACCACACGTTTTCCAGCAAATCCAACGATTGCTTTTGGTTCTGCTAAAATAATATCGCCTTGCATTGCAAAGCTTGCTGTGACGCCTCCTGTTGTTGGATCCGTCAATACTGTTAAATAGAATAATCCAGCTTGATGGTGTTCTTCCACAGCTCCTGAGATTTTCGCCATTTGCATCAGAGAGAAAATTCCTTCTTGCATTCTGGCACCACCTGAAGCGGTAAAAATCACAACTGGTAATTGGCGTTTGATTCCTTCTTGGAAAGCCTTCGTGATTTTCTCACCAACGACTTGTCCCATAGACCCCATCATAAAGAATGAGTTCATGACGCAACAAATAAAGGATTCTTCCCCAATCGTTGCCACACCGACTGTTACAGCTTCATTTTCTTTGGCTACTTTTGAGGCTTTCTCCAATTTCGCTTCGTACCCAGGAAAGGCTACATCCACTTTTGGTCTTTCATCCTCAAAGAGTTCCTGGAATGTATCTACTGTAATGGCTAATCGTTCAGCCGCATTAATTCTAAAATGAGCATCACAGTGCGGACAAACTTTTAAGGATCCTAAGTCTTCTTTGTAGACAATGTTGTCACAAGAAGGACATTTCACCCATTTCCCATCCGGAACTGTAGGTAACTCAGACTGTTCAGATAAGTCTACTTTGGTAGGATTGATGGTGATATACGACCGTTTTCTAAACAGACCCATCTAATCACTCCTTTACTAAATCATTCTATTTCTCTTTTGGTTGATTCCAGTGTTTCAAAAATTCAGTTTCAACATAGGCAGTTGTATAGTCGCCACGTTTGAACGCTTTTGAATCTAATAAATCTTCAACGAATTCTTGGTTTGTATCCACGCCTTCTACTACAAGTTCAAAGAGCATGCGTTTCATGCGAAGAATGGCTTCCTCACGAGTCTTACCGTGTGCAATCAACTTCGTTAACATTGAATCGTAGAATGGTGGAATTTGATATCCTGTATACAGCGCTGATTCAATACGAACGCCCATACCGCCAACAGGTTGGTGTAAGAACGTTACTTTTCCTGGAGAAGGACGAAAGCCTTCAAATGGATTTTCCGCGTTTAGACGACATTCAATCGCATGTCCTTGGAACGTAATATCCTCTTGGGTAAATGGTAATTCTTCTCCTGCAGCAATTTTAATTTGTTGTTGCACAAGATCCACATTCGTAATCATTTCTGTAATCGGATGTTCTACTTGAATACGTGTGTTCATTTCCATGAAATAGAAATGTTTCGCTTCATCCACAAGAAACTCAATCGTTCCTGCGTTTTGATAACCGACTGCTTTAGCAGCACGAACAGCAGCTTCCCCCATTTCTCTTCTTAGTTGAGAAGAAAGAGATGGACTTGGCGCTTCTTCGATAATCTTTTGATTTTTACGTTGAAGGGAACAGTCACGCTCTCCTAGGTGAACCACATTTCCGTGTTGGTCGGCTAAAATTTGAATTTCAATATGTTTCGCTGGATAAATAATACGTTCCATGTACACGTCGGCATTTCCGAAGGCTTGTAAGGCTTCTTGGCGCGCTGTCACAAATTGATGTTCAAATTCTTCAACTGTTTCAACACGACGAATTCCTTTACCGCCACCACCAGCAACTGCCTTAATTAGAAGCGGGAACCCAATACGCTGTGCGAGTTCAATTCCTTCTTCAACAGTTGCGACAACATCATCACTACCAGGAATCACCGGTACGTTTGCCGCAATCATTTGCTTACGAGCCTCTGCTTTATCCCCCATTTGAGAGATGACTTCGCTTGAAGGCCCAATGAAAGTGATATTGCATTCCGCACACATTTTGGCAAATTTGGCATTCTCCGATAAGAATCCAAATCCTGGGTGAATCGCTTGTGCACCTGTTATAACGGCTGCGCTCAAAATATTTTCAACTTTTAAGTAAGAATCTTTTGAAGCAGCAGGTCCGATACAAACGGCATGGTCGGCTAATTGTACATGAAGAGCATCTTTATCCGCTTGGGAATAGATTGCCACCGATTCAATTCCTAACTCGCGACAAGCACGAATAATACGGCAAGCAATCTCTCCACGGTTTGCGATTAATACTCTATTAAACATAGGCTTAACGTCCAATAATAAAGGTTAATTCAGCTTCTGCGACTTTCTTACCATCGACATAAGCAACGCCTTTACCGATTCCTGCATATTCTTTTAATTTCACGATATCCACTTGAAGTGTTAACACATCTCCTGGAGTTACTTTTTGACGGAATTTAACATTGTTTAATCCACCTAAGTAAGCTGTCTTTCCTTTGAAAGAATCTAATTTTAATAATGGAATTGAACCCGCTTGTGCTAATGCTTCAACGATTAACACACCTGGCATTACAGGCTCACCAGGGAAATGTCCTTGGAAGAAGCTTTCGTTAAATGTCACGTTTTTACGTGCCACAACGTGCTCACCTGGTACTAATTCATCTACACGGTCAATAAATAAAATTGGGTAACGGTTAGGAATTAACTCAGCTACGTCAGTTACAGTCATAATGTTCATCTTAATTTCCTCCTAAAATTGGGTTTAGCGAATCGCAAATAGTTTTTGTCCGAAATCAACCATTTGGCCGTTTTCAACAAGGACTTCCACAACTTCACCATTGAAGTCGCTCTTAATTTCGTTCATGATTTTCATTGCTTCGATAATACATACAGTGTCGTTTGAAGTGATTTGTTTACCCACTTGTACAAATGGATCTGCATCTGGTGAAGATTGTAAGTAAACCACCCCAACGATTGGGCTTGTAATGTATTTTGCGTCTGTTGCTACTTGTGGTGCTTCTTGCACATCAGTAGACGGAGCACTCACTGGTGCAGCTTCTACTGGGCTAGCCACATTTGCAACTGGTGCAACGGCATTAGAAACGACTTGAGGATATTCCTCACGTTTACTAAATTGCACTTCGAACTCTTCGTTTGATAAATGAAACTCAGTCATGTTTGAATCATTGAACAAAGTCATTAGTTCTTTAATTTCTTCTACATTCATGTATTAATCCTTCCATTTCTTCACGCAGATTACGGCATTATGTCCGCCGAAACCTAACGAATTACTAATAGCTACGTCTACTTTTGTAGAAACTCCAACGTTTGGAGTTACGTTTAAGTCACATGCTTCATCTTGCTCTGTTACATTAATCGTTGGTGGTACGAAGTCTTCTTCAACTGCTTTGACGCAGGCGATGGCTTCGATGGCACCAGCAGCTCCTAATAAATGTCCAGTCATTGATTTTGTACTCGAAACATGAACCTTATCGGCGGCTTCTTTTAATGCGTAACGAATTGAAGTTGTTTCAGCTGAGTCGTTTGCTGGGGTACCAGTACCGTGAGCATTCACGTAATCTACTTCACTTGGTGCCACTCCTGCTTCTTCAATAGCTTGTAAGATGGCTTTACCAGCACCACTTCCATCAGGATTAGGAGCTGTCATATGGTATGCATCTCCTGTAGCACCATATCCAACAACTTCTGCATAAATTTTAGCGCCACGTTTTTGTGCGTGTTCTAGGCTTTCAAGAACAAGAACCCCTGCTCCTTCACCCATTACGAATCCGCCGCGTTTTTTATCAAATGGTAATGAAGCGGCATCTGGATTGTCACTGCTTGAAAGAGCTGTTAAAGCTGCAAATCCTGCAATTCCGATTTCACAAATAGAACCTTCAGCACCACCGGCTAAAATGACATCTGAGTAACCATGTTTAATATTACGGAATGCTTCCCCAATGGCATGTGTTCCTGTTGCACAGGCTGTTACTAATGAT